>SLLK01000090.1 GCA_007134115.1 Gammaproteobacteria bacterium
AGGTGGACGACGCCGGTGCCGGCCACACCCTCGGCCTGTGAACCGCTCATCTGCCAGCGACCCGAGAGCAAGGCGCTGAAGAAGACGTCGCCGGTGTCACTGGCGCTTTGTTCTGTGGCCAGCAACACGTTGTCATCGTAGCCGGTGCCGAACTCCACAAATGCGTCCCATACCCGGCCCTCGCCGCGCAGCGCGCTGAGACGGCGGCGGTTGAGCTGGCGCAGTTCCCGCGTGCGGCTGGCCTCCAGTGAGCGCTCGAACCATAACGCGGCCAGCGCCCCATCGCCCCGCGCCAGATGGATTCGCCCCAGATTGTGGTAGCTCAGGGCCCGCAGTTCGCGGTCCCTTGCAGCCCGCTCGAAGGCCTGTTCGGCAGCCGCATAACGGCCCAGCCGATAGAGCGAAACACCCGTATTGTAATGCAGTGCCGGCGTATCCAGGCCAAGCCGGCGGGCCTGGTCGAAAGACTCCAGTGCCCGCTCGTGGTGGCCGGCACGTGCGGCGTTCATACCCTCACTGAAGGCGCCGCGACCGTCGTCGGCTTCGGCGGGCAAAACCCACAGCAGCAACAGGCACAACCCTACCCGGGACAACAACCACCCGCATGCGAACGGTGCTCTCATGTATTGATATGCTCTCACCGGGACGGATTATCGGCGCAGTCGAAGCCATTCGGCAAACCCGGGCCGGACTTGTCACTATGCGCAAGACA
This sequence comes from Gammaproteobacteria bacterium, assembly GCA_007134115.1. GTDB lineage: Bacteria > Pseudomonadota > Gammaproteobacteria > UBA5335 > SLRW01 > SLLK01. Next base: position 713 of record SLLK01000090.1, read on the forward strand.
CACACAAAACAACGCGAAGCAGCCGGACAGCTGCTTCGCGTAACTGGAGAGTCATTCAGGAAACCCGCGTCAGCGCCCGGGCGGCCCTCCGGGTGCGCCGCGGCCGTCGGGAGGCCCGCCACCATCGCGACCCCGTTCACGCGCTTCACGGGCACGTTCCTGACCAAACTCACGGCCACGTTCGCGTGCTTCATTAGCCGTTTCATGGCCATCGGCGGCGCTTTCGCGCGCCTGCTCAGAGGCACCGGCCGGCAGCTCGATTTGGCGCACAAACCGCGCCTCGTCGGCGTCTTCCTCTATCACTTCCATGGTGACATCAAGATCGTCTTCGGCGAAGGCCGGCATAGCCACGCCCATGACCAGCAGCGCCGCAGTCACTGCATGTAGCATTCGGTATCGCATACTGACACCTCCATTCGGTTCACGCCGACAGCGAACAACTCAGGACGGCAGCAGCGCTGTCGACCACCGTGCCAGGCTGTCATGCACAACGCCTGCTTACTGACGGCCAGGTCCTTTCGGGGCGCCTTCACCCGCGCCACGTCCGCGCTCACGGGCCTCACTGGCACGGTCCTGGCCGAACTCACGCCCACGCTCACGCGCTTCAGCGGCCGTATCCCGGCCGTACTCGGAGGCCTCAACGCCTTCCTCCGCTGCTGCTTCAGGCAGCGGCAGAGTTTCCGTCTGCTCTGCTTCCCCGATCACTGCCTCGTCATCATCGGTCGCCATCGCCGGCGACACGGCACAGGCAAGCGCGGCCACCATCACTGCCAACAGACCATAGAATTTGAACTTCATCATCATACCTCCAGCCGCACATAATCATTAACCACGTAACGTCCGTGTCGCGTCGCCACGCCGGTCCGCGGGTTCCATCGGCAGCGAAACGCGCAATTCACGCGCTCGCCCCTGATGCTCTATACGGGCCACAAGATCGCCGCGCAGCATCTCGTCAGCGGCAATCAGCGGCAGTGACAACGCGTTCTCACCAGCATCCAGACTGCCCTGCCAGCGTACTACCTGCTGCCCCGGGAATCCCTGCATCTCGACACCCTCGGGCAGATGAATCTCGAATACCACGTCCTCGAGCTCCTGCCCCGACGCCAGCGACAGGCGCACCATGTAAGGCTCTGCGGCATCGCTGACCTGCGTGTCCGGCATATGCCCGGCCGGCCACTGGCCAGGGGCGGTAAAAAACAGCAGCGCAGCCACGCCGAGCACGGCCAGCACCGCCGCCATACCCCGCCAGCGCCAGTCGGTATCGCGCTGGCGCGACAGCGCGACAAGCTGGTGTTGCAGCGCCGCCGGCAACGGCGGTGGCGACACCGATGACAACACATCGCGCAGTGACATCACTTGCGCTTCCCACTGCTGGCAGGCGTCGCACTGCGCGCGGTGCTCATGCATCTGCACCGCCTGCTCCGGCGCAAGTCGCTGCTCGCGCCAGTCATCGAAGTTTTGCCTGAAGTGCTCGCAATGCATGCATGAATCCTCGTTCGTTATCCCCTTACACGTCCAGGCGGTCATTTCGTTCCATTCCGGACTTCATCCATTGTAGCCAACAGCCCGCGCATACGTTCGCGCCCCCGATGGAGACGAGACTTGAGCGTACCCAGGCGCGTCTCCAGCACCGCCTCCAGCTCGGGCAGGGTGTAGCCTTCGGCATCGTGCATCAGCAAGACCACGCGCTGTTCCTCGGGCAGTTCATTGAGAGCGCGCTGCAGGCGACCGGCGGCCAGCGACTGTTCCAGCTGTTGCTCGGGCTGCTCGCGCACGTCACCGGCGCTTCGTTCAGCAAGATTGCCTTCGCCATCATACGCGGTGACGGTATGGGGTGAGCGCGCCGCATGGCGCCGGCGGTCCAGGTAGAGCCGAAACAGCACCCGCGCCAGCCATGGCCGCAGGCGTTCAAGCTCCGCCAATTCTGCGCGACGGGGATAGACTCGCACCAACAGATCCTGAACCAGATCCTCGGCATCCTCGGCATTGCCGGTCAGCCGCCAGGCAAGGCGAAACATGGGTTCGATCATGGGGGCCAGCAGCCGCTCGAAGGGCTCACCGGAACGGGCCCGGCGTTGCCACAGGCTGACAATTCGACTCATGAACTCACCTCAGGGCCACCGACCGCTCAAGGCCGAACGCGCAACGGCGCAACAAACAGACACGGCGAGACGCGCGTGGCCGTACCACGCGCGTGCAGGGACGAATCATTGTGGGAAACACGCCAGGAGGCGCCAAAAGGTTCCGGCAATCGGCGCAGCTGCCGGTGTCGACCCGGTGCGCCCGGAGGCGCACCAAACAACGGTTGTCGAGACAAGCGATGCGGCACGGCGGCCGCGCTTACTGGCGCTTCATCGACTGGAAGAACTCTTCGTTGGTCTTGGTATCCTTGAGCCGGTCGAGCAGGAATTCAGCCGCCGCGAGCTCGTCCATGGAATGCAGCAACTTGCGCAGGATCCACATTTTCTGGAGTTCTTCGGGGGTACACAGCATTTCTTCGCGGCGCGTGCCTGAACGGTTGATATGCAACGCGGGGAAAATACGCTTTTCCGAGATACGCCGGTCAAGGTGCACTTCCATGTTGCCGGTGCCCTTGAACTCTTCGTAGATCACGTCATCCATGCGTGAACCGGTTTCCACCAGCGCCGTGGCGAGAATGGTCAGACTGCCACCCTCTTCCACATTACGCGCGGCACCGAAAAAGCGCTTGGGACGATGCAGGGCGTTGGCGTCCACGCCACCGGTCAACACCTTGCCGGAGGACGGCACCACGGTGTTATAGGCGCGCGCCAGCCGCGTGATGGAGTCCAGCAGAATGACCACATCGCGCTTGTGCTCAACCAGCCGCTTGGCCTTCTCGATGACCATTTCAGCAACCTGAACGTGGCGGCTGGCAGGCTCGTCGAAGGTGCTCGAAACCACTTCGCCGCGCACTGAGCGGCTCATTTCAGTGACTTCTTCCGGGCGCTCGTCGATGAGCAGCACAATGAGATAACACTCGGGATCATTGGCGGCAATACTCTGCGCCAGGTTCTGCAGCAGCATGGTCTTGCCCGCCTTGGGCGGCGACACGATCAGCCCGCGCTGCCCCTTGCCGATGGGTGCG
>SLLK01000193.1 GCA_007134115.1 Gammaproteobacteria bacterium
CACCTGCCGGCTTGCCGCGCCGCCGTCTGGATCATCTTGAGCAGGCCATAAAGCGCCTCCAGCGTGGGCGCAGGCACCTGCTCACGGCGCGCCGCGCGCACTGTATTCCCCAGAATAGCCTCTACTTCCATCTCCCGCCCGTTTTCGAAATCCAGCGCCATGCTGGTTTTGTATGGCGGCATCTTGCGGGTGCCCGCGATGTGATCGTCGATCAACCCCTCGCGTTGCGGGTGACCACAGGCCGCGGCGATGGCGCAAACCTCGGCCATAGCGCGCCGAATCATGGCCTCACCCTCGTCGTGACCGAGCATGGCGCCGGTATCCAGACCGCCGCCGGCCACCGATGCCGGGTTGAACGGGCCGTTCCAGACGCATTTTTCCCACCGCGCCGTGACCACGTCGTCGGTCAGGGTGCAGTTCACGCCGCCGGCCTCGAACAGTGCGACCAGCCGCTCCGTGGTCTCCGGTACGCCACGCGGATAACCCCCCATCACCAGATGACCGTAGGCGTGGTGCTCGACCACCCCGGGCGCGGAGCGACTGACGGCGATAAAGGCCAGTGCGCTGATGATGGTATTGCCCGGGAACGCTTCAGCGATTTCGCCCTCGATCTCGACGCCGTTTTCGATCAGCACAATCGTGGTGTCGGGGCCGACTGCGTCACGGATGAGCGCCACACGATCCACATCGTCCAGTACTTTGACGCACAACAGCAAATAATCAGGGGCTTGCGCCACTTCAGACGCGTGACGCACTACCTGCGGGCGGTAATCCAGATCGCCCAGCGGGCTTTTGATGCGGAAGCCGTCCGCCACCACGACCTCATAGTCCGAGCGGCAGACCACAGATACGGCGACCCCCTGCCGCTGCAGAATGGCGCCATAAAAGCTGCCGATGGCGCCGGCGCCGACGACCAGCGCTGTCACATCATTCCCGGTGCTACTGCCCATATCAGCCTCGTGGTGTCTGCGGTGACCCTGCCGCGCCCGGATACCCGGACCGCGACCCGGCGCGGCGGATTACATTAAGCCGGGTCCGGGCGACATGCAAACCAGGGAATCTGTGATCCATTCGCCGCGTCTCCGTGGATCCTGCCAGCGTTCGGCTGCAAGACGCCGTGCGCAGGGAAGGCTGGCTGTGGTGTCCTGCCCGGCGGGGTGACACGCACCCTGCACGGCGCTGACCCCGTCGCCGCGGCAGCGTATACTGCCGCAAACCGTTGCCGCTGCCAGCCAGCCCGCAGCACATCTTAAAGCGACAGACAAGGGGAATCATTCATGCCGGACGTCAACAACCTCGCCCGAAAACTCGGCACCCTCGCCGCGGTGGCCGCCCTGGCGGCGCTGCTCACCGCCTTGCTCTCCGCAGTGGGCTATCGTGCCGGCTGGTTCGATGTCCCCTCGGCCTTTGCGCTGTTGCGCTGGTCGCTGGGCCTCGCCGTGCCGGCGGTGGTCGTCGCCCTCGCCACCCTCGGCATTGCCGCCGCGCGCCGCAATGTCACCGGGGCGATCCCCGCCGGGCTGGCGCTGCTGGTGGCGCTGGCAGCCGCCTGGCCACCGCTGGACGGGGTGATGAAGGCGCGCAGCCTGCCCTACATCCATGACATCACCACCGACTTTGACAACCCGCCCGCGTTTGAGGCGGTACTGCCCCTGCGCGAGGGCGCCGCCAATCCGCCGGAATATCCGGGCGCCGAAGTCGCGGATAAGCAGCGCGAAGCCTATCCCGAAGTGGGCCCGCTGTATTCCAGCGTGGCCACCGGTACGGTTTTCGAAACGGCACAGGCGGTGGCCCGTCAGCGCGGCTGGGACATCGTGCACAGCGACCCGCTCAGCGGCCGTATCGAGGCCGTGGACACCACGCTCTGGTACGGCTTCAAGGATGACGTGGTGATCCGGGTCAGCGCCGCGGATGACGGCACCCGGGTGGACATCCGTTCCAAATCACGCGTGGGACGCAGCGACCTGGGCCAGAACGCACGGCGCATCGCGGACTTCATGGCGCGGCTCGACCGCGCCCTCGAGGATGCTGACTAGCTCCGGTTAGCCCCGCCACGGCGGGGCCTGTTCCCGGCGCAACTGCCCGGGGAAACGCTGATCTATTCCTTCGCACAGGGCTTGCCCGGCAGGCCCGAAAGCAATCAGAAGCGAACCATGAAGCGCAGAAGCCATGGGTGAACAGTGAAAGGAGGTGCGCCGGGAAGCCCGTTTCACTATTCACCGTTTACTGTTCACACCATTCACCCATAGCCTGGCGCTTGGCGATATCGTTCGCTGCGGACGCGACGTCAATCAGCGACCCCGTGCTGTGTCGCCCACCACCGGTCGACCAATGGCGTAATAGGTAAAACCCTCCGCGGCCATCACCGCCGGGTCGTATACGTTGCGACCGTCAAAAATCACCGGCGAACGCAGGCGCTGCTTCAGCCGCGCCAGGTCGGGACTGCGGTAGATATTCCATTCAGTTATCAACACCAGCGCATCCGCCGCCTCGGTCGCCGCCCACGGGTTGTCACTCAGCACCAGATCATCGCGTTCGCCGTAGATCCGCCGGGTTTCCTCCATGGCAGCCGGATCGTGCGCCTGCACACGCGCCCCGGCTGCCCACAGGGCTTCCATAATCACCCGGCTGGCGGCTTCACGCATGTCATCGGTGCCCGGCTTGAAGGCCAGCCCCCACAGCGCGATGGTGCGCCCTGCCAGCGTATCGCCGAAGTGTGCCTGTATGCGCTCCACCAGCCGCCGCTTCTGGCGTGCATTGACGCTCTCAACCGCGCGCAGGATCTCCGTCGGATAACCGGCCCGTTCGGCAATATGCGCCAGTGCGCTGACATCCTTGGGAAAACACGAGCCGCCATAGCCCGCCCCCGGGTAGATGAAGTGATAACCGATGCGCGGGTCCGAACCGATACCACGCCGCACCCATTCAATATCCGCTCCCAACCGCTCGGCAATATTGGCGAACTCGTTCATGACGCTGATCTTGGTCGCCAGCATGGCGTTGGCGGCGTACTTGGTCAGTTCCGCGGAGCGCGGGTCCATCAACAGCACACGGTCATTCTTGCGATTGAAGGGGGCGTAAAGCTGCTCCATCAGCGCGGTTCCGCGCGCGCTCTCACAGCCGATGATGATACGGTCCGGCTTCATGAAATCCTCGACCGCACTGCCCTCCTTGAGAAATTCCGGATTCGAGACCACGTCGAAGTCCTGCGTCACATTGCGCGCCGCCAGCCGCTCGGCAATGACCTCGCGCACCGTATCCACGGTGCCCACCGGTACCGTGGACTTGTTGACCACGACCCGGTAGTCCTGCAGGTGATCACCAATTCCGCGCGCCACGTTCAGCACATACTTCAGATCCGCCGCGCCATCCGCACCCGCCGGCGTACCCACCGCCACAAACTGCACCACGCCATGCGCCACCGCCCCGGCCACATCGCTGCCGAACTGCAGCGCGCCTGAACGCAGCCCCTGCGCCACGATCTCATCCAGGCCGCGCTCACGAATGGGCACTTCGCCCTTGCGCAGGCGCGCCACGCGCGCCTCGTCCACATCCATGCAATACACGCTGTTACCCATCTGGGCGAGGCAGGCCGCGGTCACCAGACCCACGTAACCGCTTCCGTAGACGGTAATATTCATTCGCTTTTCCTGTACCCGATCAGTGGCGTTTGGTCGGTGCCGGCATTGTTCACGCCAGCGCTTGCCGCTAGTGTACCGGAGAACCGGCGAGCGCAATTCTGGGACATGACAGTGACAGAAACATTACAACCCGACTTCGAACCGGCCCTGCGTCGCATTGTCGGCGACGACGCACGGTGCACGGCCGCCACCCTGATCCCCGGCGGCGCCTCCAAGGAATCCTGGTGCGTGGACGCCGTGGTCGACGGTAGTCCGTTGCCGCTGCTGGTACGACGTGATGCAGCGAACAGCGCGGGCGCGGATAGCGGCGCCGTTGATCTGCAAACCGAGTATGCCCTGCTGCGTGCGGTGCACGCAGCAGGGGTCAAGGTAGCACGCCCCTGGGGCGTCACTGATGATCTGGACGGTCGTCCGGCAGTGATCATGGACCGCCTGGAAGGCACCAGCATAGGGCCGCGCGTGGTGCGTTCATCGAGCCTCGCAACGGCGCGTGAGCAACTGCCCCAACAGCTGGCCGAAGCACTGGCCGGCATCCACAGCGTGCCGTTGAACCAGCTGCCGCCGTTACCCGGCAGGGATGAACAGGCGCATCCCGCCCTGGCCGGCGTGACCCGTCTGCGCCGGGAACTGGACCGCGCTGATGAGGCCCATCCGGCCATCGAACTGGGGCTGACGTGGCTCCATGAACATGCGCCACGGGACGTTGAACGCACTCTGGTCCACGGCGATTTTCGCATCGGCAACCTGATGATCGACGAGCACGGACTGGCCGGGGTGCTGGACTGGGAGCTGGCGCACGTGGGCAACCCCGCCGAAGATCTGGGTTGGCCGCTGATCCGCGCCTGGCGATTCGGCCAGGACCACCTGCGCCTGGGCGGCACAGGCGAGGTGGAGCCGTTTCTGGAGCACTACAACCAGCTCAGTGGACGCCAGCTGACGCCTGCGGACCTGTTCTACTGGGAGCTGATGGGCAACGTGCGCTGGGCGGTGATCTGCGTTATGCAGAGCCGGCGCCACCTCGAAGGAAGCGAGGCGGACATGGAGCTCGCGGTTCTCGGGCGCATTACCGCGGAAGTCGAACGCGAGATCATCCACCTGCTCGAGCAGGCGTAGCCCTGCTGCCGGCTACAATCCGCGCAGACTCAGATTCACCCCGGCGTGCCAGTTACGCTCGGGCGCCGGTTCAAACGGCGCCGGCGGATTGGGGCCGGCCGGGTTGAAGCGGGTCGTATTGATGCGGATATTGCTGTTGTATTCCTCGTTCAACAGGTTGTTCACCCCGGCATAGGGTTCCAGTCGCCACTGGCCCAACTGCCACTCGCGGCCCACACGCGCATTCCATACCGTATAGCGCGGCACCTCCACCTGATTGGCATCATCGGCAAACAGGCGGCTGCGTGATTCCATGTTGAGCGCGGCAAAAAACGGCTGGCCCCGCCCCAGCCCGAACTCCAGAAACACCTGTTCGCGCGGCAGACCGGGGATGTTGTTACCGTCAAACACATTGCCGTCGTCATCGCTGAAATCGCGGAACACATAGCGTCCCCAGGTCCCCGCGCCCACCACATAGGCGCCGCCGGGCAAACGCCAGTCGATGCTGAATTCCAGACCGTCGCGCGCGGTGCGCCCGGCGTTGCGGAAAAAGTCCCGACCACCCGGTTCCGTCTGGAAGGGGATCAGTTCGTCCTCCACGCGCGCCATGAAGGCCACCAGTTCATAGCGCACGTCACGCCCGTCGCTGCCGCGCAAGCCAAATTCCAGACTCTGTGCCTGCTCCGGTTCTATATCCGGGTTGAAGCCGCCCCCGTCCGGGTTGGCGAACTCGGTAAAGGTGGGTGTCTCGAACGAGCTGCCGGCATTGATGAATACCCGATGTGTCGGCGCCAGCGCGTAGCTGGTGCCAGCGAACCAGCTGGTCTCGCGGAAGCGGCGTCGGCCCGAATCGTCACCGTCCGTCAGAAACCGGTCTTCAATCCGGAAACGGATCTCGTCCACGCGGGCGCCCACACTCAGATCCCATAACGGCGACAGCGACAGGTTGTTACGCACGAAAACCGCGGTGGTCTGGGCAATCTCACGCTGATCCAGCGCCAGATCACCGCGTTCGCCCTGAAGATTATCGTAACGCTGGCGGTCATCGTGTTGATGCGCCAGATCCGCGCCTGCGCTCAACTGGTTATCCCGCCCGCCAATGGTGTCGCTACGGATGTACTGCAGGCTGCCGCCGGCGAAGTCGCGCTCGAACGCCACAATGCCCCCGTTCTGGAAGGGCAGTCGATTGTCAAAATCGCGATGCAGATAGAACCCGCGCGCCACCAGTTCTTCATTGGCGGACAACTGGCTGCGGTAGACCAGGCCCAGCCGCGCCTGCTCGGCGGACTGGCCACCGTCAAAAGTCAGGCTCTGGGGGCGTGCCTGACGCCGGTCCTCGGCCACTTCCGCCGCCGTCAGTGAACCGGGGTCCTGGGTGTCGGGGGCATCCACATAGCCCACCAGCGCCGTCAGTGAGGAGCGCTCGTCAATCTCGTAGCCCACGCGGGCATTGAAGTTGTAGCGCCGCGCGCGACTGTGCTCGCGATAGCCGTCATAACTGAACTCGGAAGCACCCGCCGACCAGTTCCAGCGCCCGCTGGCCTCTCCCGCGCGCACCGCAGTACGCCGCAGGCCGTGCTCGCCGTGCTTTTGTTCGATGTTGACCTCGCCACCCGGTACCCCTTCGTGGGTATAGACGCTCAGAACCCCGCCGGAAGCGTTGCCGTAGAGGGCTCCGGCCGGGCCGCGCAGCACTTCCATACGCTCCACCATAAACGGGTCGATCATGTCCACCTGAGATTGTCCGTCCACCAGGGTTTCGGGAATATCGTCCAGCAACACCTTGATACCCCGGATGCCGAACGGCGAACGCGCACCGAAACCGCGAATGGACACCCGCACGTCCTGCGAAAAGTTATAGCGGTTCTGCGCGAATACACCGGGAATGCGGGCCAGCGACTCGTCCAGCGCAATATTCTGGGTGGCGCGCCCGATGGCCTCCTCGTCCACCAGACCCACAGACAGGGGCGACTCCAGCACAGGCCGTGCGAGTCGCTCGGCGGTCACCGTCACGGGTTCGAGCTGTGCCGCCTCCTCCGCCATGGCGGGCCATGCCGGTAACCACGCAACCAGCACCAGCACGCTGCCCCAAGCTGTCCGTTTCACAAGGCTGTCTCCGTAGTCGGCATGGGTTTCAGCGTTGATGTCGCCCGCTACACCAGACGCGGCACCAACAGAAAAATCCCCAGATTGTAGTAGCTGTGCAGGACCACGCCTGGCCACACCGAGTCGTAGCGGTCCCGGAAAAAACCGAAGATCAGTCCGGGGAAGAACACCAGCATTGCCCACCGCCAGGGCTGATAGATCAAATGGGTCAGCGCGAAGGCCAGCGCCGAGCATACATTGGCCCAGGTCAGCCCGCCAACCGGTCCGGCGCGCGCCCAGTGTCGCCGCAACCAGCCCTGAAGCAAACCGCGAAAGACCAGTTCCTCCAGTAGCGGATACACCAGCACCACGAGCAAAAACAGGCCGGGGGCGCTCACCACGCGCGACACATCCGGCGTGGCGTCCAGCCACACGGCCACCACGCCCCAGCCCGCGGGTCCGGCCAGCAAGGCCGCCAGAAACCAGGGATCGGAACCCACCCGTGACCAGCGCATGACCGTCGGTCCGCCCTTGCCCGCGCCTTCGTTCACGCCATCCTCCTGTGCATGGAACTTGCAAAGATCACTACCGGGGTTTCATGCTATGCCCCGAAGGGCGTGAGTGCACGCCCGCAACCCTCCACTATCCATGTCGGGGCCCGCATGTCGCAATTACCCTTCATGACCGAAGCCGTACGGCGGGAATTTCCGCCAGGCAAAGTGCGCGAACTGACGCCGCTGGTACGCCGCATCACCGGCACCAACGCCGGCATGATGACCGGACCGGGCACCAATACCTACCTGGTGGGCACGCAGCGTATTGCCGTGATTGACCCCGGCATTGACGACGCCGCCCACCTGGAGGCCGTTGCCGCTGCCGGCGACGGCCGTATTGAGTGGATCATCGTCACCCACAAGCATCCCGATCATGCGCCGGGCAGCCGTCGTCTGCAGGCACTCACCGGCGCCCCCGTGCTGGCCCACCCCACCCCCCTGGAGGGCGTCCATGACCGGGATTTCGCTGCGGATGAGTGGCTCCACGACGGCGATACTGTCGCGACCGACGAGTTCACCCTGCGCGTTATGCACACACCGGGCCACGCCGCGGATCATCTGTGCCTGTTGCTCGAAGAAGAGCGCATACTGCTCGCCGGTGACCAGGTGATGGACGGCGCCACCGTAGTGATCGCCCCGCCGGACGGCGATATGCGGGCCTACCTGCAATCGCTGGAGCGCTTGCGCCGGCTCGACCTGGACGCGCTCGCACCGGGCCATGGCCGGCTGCTGAAGGATCCCCGCAGTGTGCTCGATGAGATCATTGATCACCGTCAGGAGCGCGAGCACATGGTATTGAATGCAGTGATTGAACAGCGGCTTTCGGACGTGCCCGCCATGGTCGCTCACATCTATACGGACGTCCCCGAAGCGCTGCATCCGGTAGCACGCGGCACTGTGCTGGCACACCTGTACAAACTGCAAGCGGAAGGCCTGGTGGAGCAACACGAGGCACACTGGCGCGCCGGCAGCCAGCCTAAACGGAGCGCCCACCCATGAGACTGGTTGTACTGGCACTGGTTATTGCCCTGCTGCTGGCCTACATCGCGGTGGCAATCAGGCCGCATTATCGTCGCCTGTCCGATGTCATGCTCGGCGTGTGCGGGGTGATCATGTTTCTGATCGTGGGTGGTTTCGCCGGCTGGTTCATGCTGGGGAACTAGCCAGCAGGCGCGTCAGGTCACTTCAAGGCACTGAATCGGCAGCCCCGCGGCCCCTCGCTACTCCGCCTGCACCCTGAAACATACCGTCCGTCTGCTTGAAATGTGGAAAGTGTGTCATGGTTCACACTTGCTGCAGTTTCAACGCCGGCGCCACTTGTCAGGCACCCCGCCGCTGGTAACAATAACCCTGACTGAATACCCGCCATAGGGACCATGGCCACCTGAAGTGAAGGGGAGCATGGTTCAACAGCAACGCTTTCAGCACACGGTTTCCATCGCCGTCCGACCACCGTCGGCACGGACAGCTGCCGCTGCCATGTTGATTCGCTCGCATAGAAGAACAGCGCCGGCACTGAACCGGCGCCACACATCCTCGTGGCAAAACACCCGTGCGGTCCGGCATCCAGACAGTGCCGGCCCTCCCGGGCAGGAGACAACAAAATGGCTACTTCCCACACCTTGACAAAAACCGGAGCCGCCCTCGCGCTCATCGCCCTGACAAGCCTGCTGATCAGCGGCTGTGAACGCCAGGAAGAGGTGATCCACGGGCCCGGCGTCGACTTGCAGAACAAGGTGCTCTACGTGGGCGCCCTGAATGACGAGAGCGGCCCGGCGGCGGCTTTCGGACGGCCCTTTGCGCTGGGTAACCGCATCACCGTACATCAGATCAATACCGGCCAGAGCGATCTGCTGCCCGAAGGTTGGCGCGTGCGCCTGGTGGAACGTGACCACGGCTACAATCCGCAACGCGCCATCGACGCATTTGAGGAGACGCGCCAGCGAGTCCTGTTCTACGTATCCGTGTTCGGTACGCCCAATATCCAGCCCCTGCAACCCTACCTCGACGAACACGGCATTGTGGCTTTTCCTACCTCCAGCGGGTCTTTCCTGGCCGACCACCGTTACACGCCGCCGACCGGTCCATCCAACCGGGCTGAAGCGGCGCGCGGACTGGACTGGATTGTAGAGCGTGAGGGTGGCGCGGAGAACGTGACTATCTCACTGGTCTATCAACAGGACGACTATGGCCATGACGGCCGTGGCGGGTTGATCGACGCGGCCGAACATTACGGCATTGAGATCGCCTCCAGTCATGGCTACAACCCTGCCGCCACCAGCTTCAGCGAGATAGTCGAAGGACTGGTCGCGGCCGACGCGGACTATGTGTTCATGGCCAGCCTGCCCGGCGCTACGGGAGCCATCGTAGCCGGTACCGCCGCGCAGGGTTACATGCCGACATGGGTTTCCACCGCACCTGCCTGGAGCGGGACCTTTTTTGAACCCGGGCGTATTCCCAATGCCGAAACCATCTTCGAAGAATTCTACTTCGTCACCGGACTTCCGATCTGGGGCGAGGACGAGCCCTTTGTGCGCGAATTCATGAGTGCTTTCGAGGAATACACCCGCGGACGGGTGCCGCCCGATCCCTACATCCTCGTCGCCTACATCTATGCCCAGGTCCCCTATGAGGCCTTTAGCCGCGCTCTGGCCGCCGGCGATGTCACTCGCGGGGGCTACCTGCGGGCCCTGCAAAGCATCGATGATGTAGACTTTGACGGCGCCTTGCCGGAACCACTGGACCTGAGTCGCTTCCCCTATATCACCAGCACACAAACGCGGGTTATGCGGCCACTACCGGGTGACATGACCGATCCGCAGTTTGAGGAAGTCGCCGGCTATGCACGGCCGTCAAGTGTGGATCTGGCAATCGACTGATGCTGGGCAACTCTTTCTGAACAGAAACAGGAAAGGAAAATACAATGCACCACGTACTGAGCAACCCCCTCGTTCGCGCGGCCACCTTGCTGGTTGCCGGCGCGATGGCCCTCACCGCCTGCGAGCGGGCCGACGATGAGCTGCTGGCTCACCACGGCGTGGACGTGGACAATCGCCTGCTCTATGTGGGCGCACTGAGCGACGAAAGCGGCCCGGCCGCCCAGCTGGGCCGGCCTTATGCCCTGGGTACACGGTTGCTGGTACACCAGATCAACAGCGGCCAGTCCGACCTGCTGCCCGAGGGCTGGCGCGTGCGCCTGGTGGAACGTGATCATGGCTACGACCCGCAGCGCGCGCAGGCGCAGTTCGACCAGACCAAAGACCGCGTGCTGTTTTTCATCAGTGTCTTTGGCACACCGCAGATACTGCCCTTGCTCGATCAGCTCGAAGCCGAAGATATTGTGGCGTTCCCCACCTCGCTGTCCTCAGCCATGGCGGCCAATCCGCATACCCCGCCGCTGGGCGCCTCGTACAATATAGAGGCCATGCGCGGTATGGACTGGCTGGTCGAGGAACGCTACGCCGGGCGCGATGACCTGCGCGCCGGGATCATCTACCAGGATGATGACTACGGCCAGGATAGCCTGGAGGGCTGGCGCGCGGCAGGCGAATACCACAACGTCGATGTCAGCGCCGGGGTCAACCTGTCCGACGCGCTGGCGGATGCCCGGGCCACCATGACACGTCTGCGTGACGAGGGGGTGGAAGCGGTGCTGCTGGCCACCCTGCCATCGGCCACGCTGCAACTGGTCAGGGCTGCCGCGGAAGTGGATTACGAGCCGGTCTGGCTGGCCAATACCCCCGCCTGGACCGACGGCTTCATCGATCCCTCTGTGGGCGGACCGGAGCTCTTCGAACGCTTCTACATGGTCCAGAGCATGCCCTACTGGACGGAAGACACGCCCTTTACGCGCGAATTTACTGCCGCGCTGGAGGAGTACACGGATGGACGCATGGTGCCGAGCAACTACACGCTGGGCGCCTATGTCCGCGCGGCCGTGGCGTTCGAGGCCTTTGGTCGCGCGCTGGAAAGTGGCGATGTCACCCGCAGGGGGTATCTGGCTGCGCTGCAGAGTATTGATGAATATGACGTTAACGGTGCCCTGCATGAACCCATGGACCTGACCACGCTGCCCTACCGTTCGGCCACCATGACGCGCGTATTGCGCCCGTTGCCGGAAATGCACCAACGCGAGCAAGTGGCGGATTACGCGCGGCCCGCGGCGCTGGAAAATCTGCGCTGAACAGCCGATTATTGATGCTAACCGTACCCGCCATGCACGCAAGGAGTGTGAACAACATGAACCATCCAGCATACGGACATCTTTTCAGAACCGTGATCGTGGCCATTATTGCCTCCGCGCTGACGGCCTGCGAATTCGGCGCCCGCGAAGACCCGGTCGGCGTGGACACCGAGAACCAGGTGGTCTATGTCGGTCAGATCACCGACGAAAGCGGCCCTGGCGCCGGCGCCGGTCGTTCACTGGCGCTGGGCACCCGACTTTTTGTGCAACAGGCCAATGCGGGCAATATTGACGCCCTGCCACCGGGCTGGCGGGCAGAGCTGGTCGAGCGCGACCACGGCTACGACCCGCGCCGCGCCATGCGGCATCTGGACGAGATCCAGGACCAGGTACTGTTCATCACCAGCGTATTCGGCACCCCCAATATACTGGCCCTGCAGGAGCAGCTTGAGGAGTACAACCTGGTTGCCTTCCCCTCATCGCTGTCATCACGGCTCAATCGCATCCGGCACACACCGCCCCTGGCGCCCTCCTACCGCCTGGAGAACATGCGTGCCGTGGATTGGGTGGTAGATGAGTCAGGCGGCGCCGAAAACGTTCGGGCTGCCATGGTCTACCAGAACGACGACTTCGGCCGCGACGGCCTGGGTGGTTGGCGCGCGGGCGCCTCCCATCACGATGTATCCACCCTGCTCGAACTGCCCCTGAGTGCGCGACAGACGGATTATGGCGGCCTCGTGCGGCAATTGAAGGACGCCGACGCGGAGTACGTCATGCTCACCACCATGGCTGCCCACACCGCGGCGATCATTCGCGCCGCCGCCCGGATCGACTACACCCCCGTATGGCTGGCCAACACCGGCTCCTGGAGTGACCAGTTCCTCGACGTGCAGGGCCTGGACCCCGCCATCTTCGAGCAATTCCACCTGGTCACCGCCCTGCCTTACTGGGGCGAAGACACGGCGTTTTTCAGGGAATTCGAAGCCGCTTTCGAGGCCTACACCGATGGCGATGTCAAGCCCGACACCTACATCCTGTCGGCCTACGTTCAGGCCAGCGTGGGTTTCGAGGTCTTCCGGCGCGCGCACGCGGCCGGCGATATAAGCCGTGCAGGCTACATGCGCGCCCTGCAACAGATGTCCGACTTCGACGCCCACGGCGCCCTGCCCGAAGCGCTCGACTACACCAGCTTTCCTTACGTCAGCGGCACCCAGACGCGGATCCTGCGCCCGCGGCTTGAGGATGGCGGATGGGCAATCGTGGCCGATTTCGCGCGGCCGGCGGCACTTTAAGGAAACGCTGATTGATTCCTTCCATGGAATCAATCAGCGTCGGCCAGTCCGGCGCATGTCCGTACTGGCCTCCGGAAGCAAAGGTTTGCACCTTTGATTCCGGCGGCACATCCGTGTGCCGCGGAAACGCTGATCTATTCGTCGCACGCCTGGCTTGACGTCAAAGGCGACGTCAATGCGCGGCCGGGCGGCCTCACGGTCCGGCCGCGCCGCTTTTGCGCGCCGGGGTTGACGCCCGACAACGATGATGAGGCATAATCCTGAAACGCATCCAGACAGCGTATCCCGCTCAACCGGGTGGCACACAACGTAGTATCTGGATGGCAAAACAAAAACAATACCCGGAGGCAAGTTTCATTATGTCGAATCACAAGCACCCATTCGCCGCGGCCTTGCTCGCCTTACTACTGCCCCTCGTTCTCAGTGCCTGCGACAACCTGTTCACACAGCAGGACACACCGGGCGTCGATATGGAAAACAAGGTGGTCTATGTCGGCATGCTCACCGACGAGAACGGTCCGGGCGCGGAAATGGGTCGCCCGTTCGCCCTGGGGTTGCGTCTGTTCGTGGACCAGATCAACGAAGGACACGTGGACATTCTGCCCGAGGGCTGGAAGGCACGACTGGTGGAACGCGACCACGGCTACAACCCGGAACGCTCGGTTCGCGCCTTTCGCGAGATACACGACGAAGTCCTCTTCATCGGCCACGTGTTCGGCACACCCAATACCCTGCCCCTGCAGCCGATGCTGGAGGAACACGAAATCGTCGCCTTTCCGGCATCGCTGTCGTCCCTGATGAACAACCACCGTTTTACACCGCTGGTCACAGCCTCCTATCGCATGGAGGCCATGCGCGCCATGGACTGGGCCGTGGAGCGTAGCGGCGTTGAAGAAGTCCGTCCGGCTATCGTGTTCCAGCGCGATGATTATGGCCGCGATGCCCTGGCCGGCTGGCGCGAGGCCTCACGGCATCATGAGGCGTCGATTGTTGCCGAACTCGGCTATACACCACGCCAGTCGGAATACCTGTCGATTGCGCGCGAGCTGCGCGACACGGACGCCAACTACGTGCTGCTCAGCACATTGCCCGGCGCCGCCGCCGCAGTGATGCGCGCAGCGGCGCAACTCGATTACCACCCGGTGTGGATCGGCAACACCTCGTCCTGGACTGACCGCTTTTTCGACGTGGCGGGACTCGGCCCGGACGTGCTGGCCAACTTCTACATGGTTTGCTCTTTACCCTACTGGACCGAGGATACCCCCTTCGTGAACCAGTTCCGCCAGGCGTTTGAGGATTACACCGGGGGGCAGGTGGCGCGCG
>SLLK01000008.1 GCA_007134115.1 Gammaproteobacteria bacterium
CTACTCCACCGGAGCCCACGGACTCCGGCACAGCTACGCCCAGGAACGGATGGACGAATTGCAGGCATCCGGCAAGACCTACCAGGATGCCCTGGTTACGGTCAGCCAGGAGATGGGCCACTTCCGAGCCGACATTACCGAGGTGTATCTGCGATGAGTTTCGGTTGGCCGATCTTGGTTATTGCGATGCTGGCAGGTGTGGCCATCGGCCTGATGCTGAATTATCGCCTCATGCAGTCGGCGGCTGACCGGCGCGCGCGGGCCGAGCTCGAGGACGAGCAATCACGGCTCGAGCAGCAACGCGAAAACTGGAGAGACCAACTGGCCGAGGCGGGCCAGCAGGTGGCCGAAGCCCAGCAGCAACTAGCCCAGGTCGAGGCCCGGGCAGACCGGGCCGAACGCCTGGCCGCGAACGAACGTCAGCGACGGGAGAATGCTGTAGCAGCAGCCCGTCGCATTCGGGGCAGTGCCCAGCGCGGGGCCAAAACCGCGCACCCAGCCACCGGACCTGGGGACTCTTCGGAGTCATCGTCCGAGCCCTCAAAGTTGGAGGAACTGTTAAACCCTACAGGCCATAGTGCAAACAGGAGGTAGACCCACTGGCTACAACACAGCTTCCCAGCTGGCTTAAATGCGAATCGGGACAGTCGGCGCACTGCTAAGGCGACCCAGCCGAATCGAGCTGTAATCGAGGAAGCCCACCGGAGCTGCAATCCGGCCAGGCGAGAACCCACACGAAAGTGGGCGGAGTCCGAGCCTGGCAATCCTTCGGGGTTGCGAACTGGGGCCAGCGGGGCATCATCCCCGGTAGATCGGTTGATCTACGTATCTAACGCGACGAGGCTAGACGATGAACGAACACGACGGCATGAGCTACGAGGAATGGGAGTCGACCTACGGCGCGACCCCCTATGCCGAGTGGTGCCAGCATTACGGCTATGACCCCGCCAGCGAGAAGGCCCGGACCGACTACGGGCACTACCTCGATGGCGTGGCCCTGATGGTCGAATCATTCGCCAACGAATCGGGGGTGTAGGGGGCAGCGCCCCCTACGCAGACCGCCGTCAGGCAGGCACGGCCCTTGATCCAGGGCACGTTACCGCCTGAGCCAGCCTGAGAGCCCCTTTCCCCTTGTGCAGACCCAAGGCCGCCGGTAGGCGGCCAAATCCATAAGGAGCCGCCCACAGGGCGGCACATTCAATCTCGGCAGCCGTCAGGCTGCCGGGTGGGGGGCGGGGGTTTCCGGAGCCCGTCAGGGCGTAGGAAAGGGCCGCACGGAGCCGTCAGAAATCGACTCGATCTGGTGTAGGCGCGAGTAGTCGGCACGGGGGGCGCGAGTAGTCAGCAATGGCACTTATCCCCAGATTTGGCTCACCTACTACAGGCTTCTTTTAACTACAGGAGAAGTAAGCTACCGGGGGAATGGCTGCAGCCCTTATGGCCCTAAGGCTGGCGGGGAGGTGCCGGTACCTTTTCATCGGTTGGCGCGGTACCTTTTCATCGGTTGGGGTCAATAACGGCGGGATTTGGGGGGCGGTACCTTTTCATCGGTAACAACCGCCTCAGTCCCCAGGCTTATCCCCAGAATCCTCTGGGCGGCTGATGCGGGGCACGTGGGTGCGGCTGGGCCGCAGCTTGAGGTATGCGCCCTCCTCTCCGATCCGGGCCTCCTGATAGACCCCTTGGACCTTGCCCAAGGCGGCGCGAAATGCTCTCTTGAAGTTCCGCAGCCCCTGCGGCGTGCTGGGGTATCCGGCACCGAATTGCAGCTGTAGCGCCTCCCAGGGTATCCGCGTATCCCGGCTCAGGTACGACATGCGATGGGTCAGCCAGATGTAGATATCAAGCGCCATCGGAGAGCGCTTGAGGGCCCGCAGGGCGCGGAGATCGATCGGCACCGGGCGGGTGATCAACTCCTTGAAGAAATCCGAGCTCAGGGTCAGCGTGGATTGCCACATGGCCGACTGCTCCGGCGTGTGCGGGTGCCACCACAGGTTCGAGGCCCGTATCATCTTCACCGACTCAGTGGCGGTCTGTTCGTCGGTGCGATATTCGGCCGTGATGCTGCATCCCGCCAGCCGTTCAAGCTGGCTCCTGAACGTCGTCACAGAGCCACGCGGCCCCCAGGCAGCCGTGATGCCGAGCTTGCCCAGGAACTCGCTCAGGCTGGCTCCCAGCACCAGCTCCGGCGTTTTCTCCCGCACGGCTTCCGTCGTGATCCAGCTGATGAGCAACCGTGGCAGTGATCCGTATGGCACCCCGCCACCTTCCCGGCTCGCGGCAACGTGCAGCTCAAATGCGCCGTTGCGGCGGCTGTAGAAGTCGCCGCCGGGGTCGCGGTGGGGCAGTGAGGCCATCGCCATCGCTCGGGCCATGTAGCCCATCGCCCCGGCCTCTTGGGCCGCTTCCATCTGCATCGCGATGGCGTCGTTGATCTGCTGCTGCTTTTTTTTGCTCATGCCTGGCTCCTGCTGCGGCCTCAATTCGCGAGCTGGCGATACGTATCGCCAGCCCCCGCCTTGAGTCCGCCGGCCGGCGCGCGCCGGCCGGCCCCTGTTAGCTGATTGATCGCCGGTTCTTGCCGATGGTATCATAGTGTCCACCCGCGCTGCGTGGCGCGGCTTACGCCGCTTGCAACGCAGCGCGGGTGCGGCATCCGATAAGGTAGGCGCGATATGTCAGAAGCAATAGACCAGCTGAACGAGCTCCGCGAACGCAAGAAGGACTTGCGCCGCGTCGCGTATCGTCGCAGCAAGCTGCGACCTTGGCGGGCAGAGCTGGTCGAGCTTCGGCGGGCGGGAGCCAGCTACGGAGAACTAGCCGAGTGGCTGCGCAAGTACAAGCGTCGCCGGGTGGCACCGTCGACCATCCACCGATACCTGACCCAGCTTCCAGAATTGAAGGAGGCCGACTGATGCCCAGCTTCGCGAAGGCCAGCACCCAAGCGGAACGCGCCGTCAGCCGAGCGATGGCCGCGAACGAAGCACGGCACGAAAACCGGAACGACGGGAAGGTGCACAGCATCGGCACGGCCCGAGCCTATGAATCGGCACTAGATCAGGTCGCAAAATGGGACCGGGCGCAAGGTGGCCTCGGGCTCGGCCAACTCACCACCGAGCAGGCCCAGGCATATCTCAGCGAGCGAGCTGAACAGCTGGGGCAGTCGACTCTCGATCTGCACCGCCAAGCACTTCAGGTATTGCCGAATGTCGACAAGCTGGATCGGGAGAAATCCTTAGTCGACCGACCGGGGCTGGCCGACCAGGGCCGAGCCTACACTTCGGCCCAGGTGGCAGCGATCGCCGAAAAGCAATCGGCCCATCATGGACTGGCCACCGAGATTGCCCATGCTGCCGGACTGCGTGCCCACGAACTCGCCACGCTTCGGCCAGCAGCAGAGCAGCCAGCCAGCGGGCATCGGGAATGGAGCGACCAGCGATTTTCTGGCCGGGACGGTGAGACCTATACCGTGGTGGGGAAAGGTGGCCTGGTACGAGAGGTGCAGATCCCATCCGAGATGGCGCAGCGGTTAGAGACCCGGCGCCTGGACGAGCCCCGGCAGGTCATAGATCGAGGGGTGAATTACCAGCAGCACTACGACATCGGTGCAGGCAACAACTGGTCATCGAGTTTCAGCCGGGTCAGTCAGACCGAGCTGGGCTACTCCACCGGAGCCCACGGACTCCGGCACAGCTACGCCCAGGAACGGATGGACGAATTGCAGGCATCCGGCAAGACCTACCAGGATGCCCTGGTTACGGTCAGCCAGGAGATGGGCCAC
>SLLK01000040.1 GCA_007134115.1 Gammaproteobacteria bacterium
GCATGGTGTTTTGCTCATTACCACGCCAGTAGGCGCCGGCAACATGCGAGAGGGTAAAGGCCTCAGGCGAGACCACCCGCATGTCTTCCACGTGGCCGCCCCTACAAAGGTCGGTGAATCCGCCGCCGGCCGGACCGGATGTATAGAAGGTGATCGGAGCGCCTTCAGCGGTTATTTCATCTATGAGCTCCAGTTTGTACGGACTGTCTTTAAAGTACTCCCTTGCTTCCTTTTCTGACACCTCTTTTCTTTCAAAGCCCTTCCACGAAGGCAGGAGCTTCTTCATTCTCTTCTCTATCTTTTTAAGGTCATCCTCGCCGACGGCCGTATCTCCGAAGTCAAAGTCATAGTAAAAGCCGGTTTCGGTAGGGGGGCCAAGAGTTGGCTTTGCCTCCGGATAGAGCTCCAGAACGGCTGCTGCCAGAAGGTGCGAAAGGGAGTGCCGGATGTGTGATAGGTCTTCTTTTTTCTCCATATCCCTAGAGTATAGCGGTAATTAAGGGCGATGGCAAAACCGTTTTTTTATACACAGGCAAACGGTTGGGGTAGGGCTCGGTCGTGTGATATACTTAGGCTTTAGAGAGCTCCTGGTAGTACCTTACCTCAGAACCTGTACCATTTCTTGGAAAGGGGGACCCGTGCCCGACAACGATACAGAGCGTGCCGTGCGTAATGCGGCGGAAGAGACCGGACTTATACGGAAAGGAGACGACGAAACAGCGCTCCTGCGGGTGGTCGACGCGTACTCTGTGTACTTAGCAGAACAGGGGCGTGTACCGCACCAAGAGGTCTGCCGGCTCAGAAAACGTCTGGCGGACGGCAACCGAAAGGTGGGATCCGGCGGGTAGATGAGAATACGTTTCGATTGGTGCTCTCTTGAGGTAAGGAGCACCCCGTACGGATGCGGGGTGTTTTTTTATTTTCAAGCGTGGAGCAAGTACCCCCTTTAAGGGTCAGGGGGTTTACTCCGGGGTCCACTGCCTTTATTCACCGGCAGGGACGCTCCTGCGTTCGGGTGTCTCTGTTTGCTGAGCTCCCTGGGGAGGACTGAGCGGTTTTACAACCTCGGCAATGATGCTTACCGAGCCGTTGCGCCGAGAGATGCGTCCTTTGATCGCGAGACAGGACTCCGGCTGAAGCAGCGGCTCATACTTGCTGAATGTGGTCGGGAAACACACAACCTCAATACTGTCGGTGTAGTCGGCAAGAGTTGCGAACATCATCTTGTCTCCTTTTTTGGTGTATAGGGTTCTGCCTTCATGCAACAGCCCCGCGATAACGGTGATCATACCCTCCTTTGCGCGCTCCTTTATGGGGCCGATGGGATTGTTGTGGCGTTCCAGTTGAGCCTTGTGCTTGTCGAGCGGGTGCCCGGACAGGTAGAGGCCAAGAAGATCCTTTTCCCATACAAGTTTGTCGTCCTGAGAGGCGGGGGGCGCATCATCAAGCGCGACGTCGGTGTTGGCGACTCCGCCCATTCCTTCAAACAGCGAACTCTGGTCCTGATGTGACTCGGAGAGCTCTTTTTTGTAGAGAAGAAGCCTGTCTACGTTGGCGAGCATGACACCACGCTCTCCGAGGGCATCCAGCGCTCCGCTTTTTATGAGGGATTCCAGTGATTTTCTATTGAGGTTTCGGTCGCTGACGCGCGTCAGGAAGTCCATCAGGGATGTGAACGGGCCGTTATCGTCGCGTTCTTTCAAGATGGCGTTGGCAATACCCTCTCCAAAGTTCTTAATAGTGTAAAGACCAAAGCGGATCTCTTCTGAGCCGGTCTCTTTGTTCGAAACAACCGTGAACTCCCCTCGACTCTCGTTCACGTCCGGCGGGAGGACGTCTATCTTCATTCGTGCGCATTCTTCGATGATCTCCGCTATCTTCTCCACGTCGCCTGAGTCGGCGGTCAACACCGAGGCCATATAAACCGCCGGGTAGTTGGCTTTCATGTAGGCGGTTTGGTAGGCAACCCTACCGTAGCTTGCGGCATGGGCCTTATTAAAACCATACGCGGCGAACGGCTCGATGAGTTTCCATAGCGACTCAGCCTTCGTGCGGTCCATGCCGTTCTCGACAAGACCGCTCAAGAGCTTCTCCTTCTGGGCCTCCATTTCCTCGGGTATCTTTTTACCCATGGCCTTTCGGAGTTTATCGGCTTCAAGCCATGAGTAACCGGCCATCTCAACAGCAATGAGGAGTACGTCATCCTGGTAGGTTATGACACCGTAAGATTGGTCGGTTAGCTTCTCCAGGCGGGGATCAAGGTACGTAATGAGGTGAGGGTTGCGCTTGCGCTCGATGTAGGAGGGGATGGATTCCATCGGTCCGGGCCGGTACAGGGCCACCATGGCGTTAATGTCGGTGATGACCGACGGCTTGAGCTCCATAAGGTAGCGGGTCATAGCTGTTCCGTTCAGCTGGAACAGTCCCACTGTCTCGCCACGGGCAAGGATCTCGAAGGTTCTTTTGTCATCGAGGGGAATGTTCTCGATGTCGATGTCTGTGTTGTAGTACTTTTTAACGTTCCGTATGGCGTCAGAAAGGATGGAGAGGTTCTTAAGGCCCAGAAAGTCGAACTTAATAAGGCCGGCATCCTCAACGGCATGCATATCGTACTGGGTGATGATCTTCTGCTCGCCTTTACTGTCGTACTGGAGCGGAACGTAGTCGGTGAGCGGTTCGGGGGAGATAACAACACCGGCGGCATGGACCGAGATGTGTCGGGCCGATCCTTCGATCTTGCGGGCCGTATCAAGGACCTCGCGGACATCCGCCTCCTCTTTATACATTTTCTTAAGGTCCGGAACGTCTTTCAGGGCGCCCTCAATGGTGACCGGAAACCCTTGGTGGCCCATGGGGATCTGTTTGGCGATACGGTCGCCGACACTGTACGGGTATCCGAGTGCTCGGGCAACATCTCTAACCGATCCGCGGGCCATCATGGTGCCGAAGGTACCTATCTGGGCGACTTTATCCAGGCCGTATTTGTCTCGGGCGTAGCGGATGACCTCATCACGACGGGTATCGGCAAAGTCCATGTCGATGTCCGGCGCCTTCGGTCGCTCCGGATTAAGAAAGCGCTCGAACGGGAGCTTGTATGCCAGAGGGTCTATGTGAGTCACACCGAGAAGGTAGGTTGTCAGTGATCCGGCAACGGAACCGCGAATGGTGGTGAGAATGCCGTTTGTGTGAGCGTATTCAAGGAAATCGGCAACAATGAGAAAGTAGATAGAGAACCCTTTTTCCTTGATGACCGAGAGTTCGTACTCGAGCCGATCTGTGACCTCCGTGGTTTTCTTCAAGCCTCGCCACTCGATACCGCGATAGGCCTTCTCTCGAAGCACCTCATCATGACTTTTTCCCTTTTCGGTTTCCAGTTTCGGGAAGATCCAGCTTCCAAGTTCCAGATCGAGGTTGCACATCTCGGTTATTCGCTGAGTGTTCTCCAGCGCGTCGGGGATGTCTTTGAAATACTGCCGTGCCTGCTTTTGGGTAATGAACGAGAAGTCTTCTCCGCCGTCAAAGTCGCTCTCCTCGGCAAGAACACGGTTCATCTGGATGGCTACCAGGGTCTCGCGGGTGCGGCGGTCTTCCGGTTTCATGTAGTAGACGTCGTGGGCGGCGACAACCGGCGTGTTGTTCGCGCGAGCGAACTCAAGAAGGGCGTTCATTCGATCTTGGTGATTGGATATCTCAGGGTGGTGTGTCAGCTCGATAAAAACATTCTCGGATCCGA
>SLLK01000344.1 GCA_007134115.1 Gammaproteobacteria bacterium
GATGAAGCGTGCGCCCGGCCCCGGGTCAGTCCAGCGCCAGACCGTCACGCACGATGCGCGGGGTGACAAAAATCAGCAACTCGGCCTGGTCATTAAACGACTGGTTACGCCGGAACAGGCGGCCCATAATCGGGATGTCGCCGAGCACCGGTACCTTGCTGCTGCTCTCCCGTGTCTCCTGCTCATAGATACCGCCGAGCACCACGGTTTCGCCGTCGTCGACGAGCACCTGGGTGGTCACCGACTGGGTATCGATGGTGGGCACGGAGCCGCCGGTGCCGGTGGGCACCACCTGGCCGATACTGTCCTTGTTCACGGTCAGTTCCATGATGACACGGTCGTCCGGCGTAATCTGTGGTGTGACCTCCATGGCCAGTGTTGCCTCCTTGAAGGAAATCGCCGTGGCGCCTGCCGCCGTGGCTTCCTGGAATGGAATCTCGACCCCCTGGCGAATGGAGGCGGTGCGCTGATTGGCGGTCAGCACCCGCGGGTTGGATACCACTTCGCCGCGTCCTTCCGCCTGCAGGGCCGACAGTTCCAGATCCACCAGATAGTTGCTGCCGAGGATGGCCAGGGCCATGCGTCCGCCGCCGGCGCCGGCCGGCAGGTTGACGTTCAACCGCTCCGGCGCACCCGGCAATTCAATCCCCGGGGTCGCCGGGTCGAGAAACGAGTCGATGATGGTGTCGCTGCCTTCTACGGTGCTGGTAGAGGAAATGATTCCGTCATCGCCGTGCTGGCGCACTGCGGTGACCCCGAAGCGGCTGCCAATGTCGCGCGTGAAGTCGCTGTTGGCGATGACGATGCGCGACTCGATCAGCACCTGGCGCACCGGCACATCGAGACGTGTGACCAGCGCGCGCACTTCACCGAGTTTTTCCGCGGTGTCCTGCACCAGCAGGGTGTTGGTGCGTTCGTCTACCGATACGCGTCCGCGGTCGGAGAGCAGGGACGAGTCGCCGGAGCGCAGCAGGGAAGCCAGATCACCCGCGCGGGCATAGTTGACCTGGATGTATTCCGAGCGCACCGGCGCGAGCTCGCGGATCTGTTGCTGGGCCTCAAGCTCTGAGCGCTCGCGCGCGGCGATTTCCTGGCTGGGGGCAATGAAGATCACATCGCCCACCTCGCGTTTGCCCAGCCCCTTGCTGCGCAGGATGATATCCAGCGCCTGATCCCAGGGGACATTCTGCAGCCGCAGGGCAAGGCTGCCGCCCACGCTGTCGCTGACCACCATGTTGACGCCGGCGACGTCGGACAGGATCTGCAGCACGGCCCGCACTTCCACGTCCTGGAAGTTCAGGGTAATGCGCTCCCCGGTGTACTCCGGGTCTTCCAGACGGCGCCGTTCGAGTTCTTCCGGGGGGATCTCCTGGAATTCAATGGTCAGCATGTCGTCCGACTGATAGGCCAGCCGCTCGAAGTCACCGGTCGGGCTGATGACCAGTTCGGTGTCGTTGCCATCGCGGCGCGCATCGATGGTCTGCACCGGCGTGGCGAAATCGACCACGTCGAGGCGTCGCATCAGTTCACCGGGCAGGCGCGTATCGGCCAGCGTGACGACCGTACGGCCGCCACGTTCGGTGATATTCACCCGCGTGCGCGGATCGCTCAACTGTACAACGACCCGACCCTGTCCTTCGGCGCCACGACGGAAATCGATATCGCGAATACGGCGCTCGGTCGTCTCCGGGTCAGGCCGGGCGACCTGATCGCCCGGACGTGCTTCTGGCTGCGGGCGGGCAGCCGGCAGATCCGTTTCCCGCGCATTGAGGGTCACATACACCATGTTGCCTTCAACCCGGGTGGCATAGGGCACCACTTCAGTCAGGTTGACCACCACACGGGTGCGGCCTTCAGCCTCCGCCACATGGACGCTTTGCGCGATGCCCTCGCCGATTTCCCGCGAGCGCCGTTCAAGACGATTGCGGGTTTGCGGCAGATCCAGCGCAATTCGGGCCGGGTTGTCGATGGTGAAGCTGATGGGGTCTGCAGCGGGGCCGGACAGTTCCAGGATAATTTCCAGGCGGTCGCCGGACAGCGGCGCGACGCGCAGGTCGACCAGCTCGTTCTGGGCCCATGCGCTGCATGGCAGACTCAGGGCCATCAACCAGATGACGGCCGCCAGCAGCGCATGGCGCGGACGATGCTGCCGGCGGCGCGGCGCGAACGCGGCCCGGTTCAACGGATTGTCAGCTTGCATGATGTCCCCCTGCGCACATGGCTTGCCGCCCTTATCGGAGCGACGCGCCGCGCGAGCGTGGTTGTGTGCTGTGCCGTGGGTGCCGGCTTGTCTGTGCGTTGTCATCGTTTACTCCGCCAGCGACATGGATGCCGAGCGTTCCATCCAGCCCCCGGTGCCATCGGGCACCTGTTCCTGCAACTGTATGCGTGATTCGGTGATGTCCACCACACGTCCGTAATTGCTGCCCATGTGATTACCCTCGCGCACCCGGTGCACCACCCCGTCGGTGGCACGGATCAGCGCCCAGCGGGTCCCGCCGAGTTCCAGCGTGCCCACCATGCGCAGGCTGTCCAGCGGAAAGTCCTCAAGCGGCTCGCGCGCCCGGTCGTGACCCGGCGGCGGCTCGGTCGTTTCTTCGATCAGCCCCATCAGCCCGGCACTGCGCTGGTCCGGCGTGAATGGATCCCGGCGACCCTGTGGCGCATAGGTGACCCGCTCGAAAGTCTGTACCCGGGGGATGGGTTCTATTTCAGTGGCCGGACGCGCCTTGACATCCTCCATGTATCGGTCCAGGTCGGACGTGTCGCGATCACACGCGCTCAGCAGCACGGCGACCGCGAGCATGGCCGCGGTCGCCAGGGTGCTGCGTTTTGCGTTTGTGCCGTGGCTGTACATGGTCTTCATCTCGTCAGCGCTGACGCGCCTCGATCTCACTGTCGTCCAGGTAGCGGTAGGTCATGGCAGTGGCCTCCATGACCAAGCTGTCACCCGGCGTGCTATCGCGTCCGCGGCCCTGCTGGCGAATAGATACATCGTTCAGGGTGACGATCCGCGGCAGCGCGGCCAGCCCGCTGGCGAATTCGCCCAGTTGATGGAAGGTGCCGATCACCCGGATCTGTATAGGCGCCTCGGCGTAGAAGTCGCGTGGCCGTTCGCTTTGCGGCCGGAACAGTTCTTCCTCAAGACCCACCGAGGCACGCGTCTGGGAAATGTCCTGCAGCAGATTGGCGATCTCGGTTTCGCTCGGCAGTTGCCGCAGCATGGTGCCGAAGGATTCGCGCATCTCCTCAAGTTGATCGCGGTAATTGTCGAGATTGACGGCCTTGCTCTGGCGGTCCTCGAAGGTGCTGCGCAACTGGCTCTCGCGCGCCTGCAGCTGGCTGTGTGTTTCCAGTTCCCCGCGGATCAGGAACCAGTAGCCGGCAAAGGCAATGGCGACACACAGCACCGCTATGACGGCACCCCGTGCCGCCGCCGGCCACGACCCCACGTTGTTGAGGTCAATATTGCGGATCTCGTTAATGAGATCGTTGACGTCGATATTATTGAGGTCCTTGAGGTCCATCAGCTTTCCTCCGGCTCCTCGGGCGCCGGTGTGGTCTGGCGCACGCGCAGGGAAAACTCGCTGAAACGGTTCGGCTGATTGCCGCGGGTTTCAATCACCCGCAGTTGTGGATCGCTCAGCCAGCCGGATGCGTCCAGCCGATTCATGTAGGACGACACCCGGGCGTTGGATTGCGCCACGCCCTCCAGCTCAATATTGC
>SLLK01000149.1 GCA_007134115.1 Gammaproteobacteria bacterium
CATGCTGCGCGCCAGCTCGCCACTCTGCCGGCGCAGCATTTCGCGGTCCACCAGCACGCCGCGGGCCTCCATAGCCGCCAGCACCGGCACCAAAGGCATCTCGATCTGCTCGTAAATGCTTCTTAATGAATCTATCTTCTCCAATCTGGGCCAAAAGTACCGATGCAGTCGCAAGGTGATATCGGCATCTTCGGCCGCATAGTCACCGGCGGTTTCCAGCGGCACCTGATTGAAGGTCAATTGTTTGGCGCCCTTGCCGGCCACATCCTCGAAGGTGATCGGGCTGATGCCAAGCGCACGCGCGGCCAGCGAATCCATATCGTGACGACCGGCGGCGCTGTTGAAGACATAGGACTGCAGCATGGTGTCGTGGGCCATGCCGCGCAGAGTCACGCCGTGGCGTTGCAGCACATGGCTGTCGTACTTGAGGTGCTGGCCCACCTTGGCGCGCGCAGCATCCTCAAGCAGCGGCCGCAGCTGTCCCAGCACCTGTTCGCGGTCGAGCTGGTCGGGCGCACCGGGATAATCATGCGCCACCGGCACATAGGCAGCCTCGCCGGGCTGGACAGCGAAGGACACACCCACCAGTTCGGCTCGCGTGTAGGCCAGGCTGGTGGTTTCGGTGTCGAAACTGAACAACTCGGCATCGCGCAGCTTTTGCAACCAGGTATCCAGCGCCTGCTGGTCGAGCACTGTCTGATAGTTCCGTTCGCCCTGGTCGCCGTCATCGGCCGCTGAATCGCCCGACGCGCCGTCCTTGTCCTCCAGCTCGCGCAGCACCTCGCGCAGGTGACGGTTGAACTCCAGCTCACGGTACAGTCCGGCCAACGCCGGCAAGTCGGGCTCGCCGGGACGCAGATCATCCAGGCCCTCATCCAGTGTCACATCCTGGCGAATGGTCGCCAGTTCACGGCCGAGCGCCAGGTTCTCCAGATGCTCGCGCAGGGATTCGCCCACCTTGCCCTTGATGTCGTCGGCCTGGCGGATAATGGCGTCCAGATCGCCGTATTCGTTCAGCCACTTGGCGGCGGTTTTCTGGCCAACTTTGGGCACGCCGGGGATGTTGTCCGAGGTGTCGCCCATCAGCGCCAGCAGATCGATAATGCGCGCTGGCGGTACGCCGAACTTGTTGATCACCCCGTCATGGTCGAGCACCGTATCGCTCATGGTATTGACCAGCGTGACATGGTCGTCCACCAGTTGCGCCATGTCCTTGTCGCCGGTGGAAATCACCGTGTGCAGTCCCGCCCTGGCGGCCTGGCGCGCCAGGGTGCCGATCACATCGTCGGCCTCCACGCCCTCCACCTGCAGCAACGGCAGACCCAGCGCCCGCACCAGATCGTGCAGCGGCTGCACCTGCGAGGAGAGATCATCGGGCATGGGCGGACGATTGGCCTTGTACTGCTCGAACAGCGCGTCACGGAAGGTGGGGCCGCGGGCGTCAAAGACGACGCCGATGCGCTCGGGCCGATACTCCCGGAGCAGCTTTTGCAGCATGTTGAGCACACCATAGGCGGCACCGGTGGGCTGGCCTTTGGAGTTGGCCAGTGGCGGCAGCGCATGGTAGGCGCGATACAGGTAGGAGGAGGCATCCACCAGCATCAGCGGGCAAGGGGCACCATGCGCCGTTCGGCTCTGATCATCGCTCATGTTCGCGGATCCTGCCTCACAGTGGCGGCAACGTCTCGCCGTTCATCAGCTCGTCTATGGTCTCGCGGCGGCGCACTTCGTGCATTGCTGCGCCGTCAACCAGAATTTCCGGCGGCCGCGGGCGGGCGTTGTAATTCGAAGCCATACCGAAACCATAGGCCCCGGCGGAACGCACCGCCAGCAAGTCGCCGGCGGCCAGCGTCAACGCCCGTTGCTTGCCGAGAAAATCGGCGCTCTCGCATACCGGTCCGACAATATCGTAGTCACGGGTCGGACCCTGGCGCGAGAGCACTGGCACAATCTCCTGCCAGGCGTCATACAGCGCCGGGCGCAGCAGATCGTTCATGCCCGCATCAACGATGGCATAGTCACGCCCGCCCTGCTGCTTGAGATACAGCACTTCGGTCAACAGCACCCCGGCATTGCCGACGATCACCCGTCCCGGCTCCAGCAACAGCTCGAGTCCGTCGCGAGCACGCAGAGCCCGATCCAGCGCCGCCGCATAGTCGGCGGGGCTCGGCGGCTGTTCGTCACGGTAAGGAATGCCCAGACCGCCGCCGACATCAATATGACGCAAGCTGATGCCCGCTTCCGCCAGCCGATCGACCAGCACCAGAACGCGCTCCAGAGCATCGACAAAAGGTTCCGTGCGAGTGAGCTGCGAGCCGATATGGCAATCGACGCCGGTGATCTGTATACCCGGCATGTCGGCGGCGCGCTGGTAAACCGCCAGCGCCCGGGTGATATCGATGCCAAACTTGTTTTCTTTCAGACCGGTGGAAATATACGGGTGAGTTTGCGCATCCACGTCCGGATTCACGCGCAACGATACCGGCGCGCGCACGCCTGTCTGCTGCGCCACCTGATCCAGCAGCTCCAGCTCGCTCTCGGACTCCACGTTGAAACAACGAATGCCCACCTGCAGCGCGCGGGCCATTTCGTCGGCGCGCTTGCCGACACCCGAAAAAATCACCTTGCCCGCGTCGCCGCCGGCGCGCAGTACCCGTTCGAGCTCGCCCACCGAGACAATGTCGAACCCTGCGCCCAGCCGCGCGAGCACTGAGAGCACACCCAGGTTGCCGTTGGCCTTGACCGCATAGCAGATCAAATGCCGGCGCTCGCCCAGCGCCTCGCTCATCACCCGATAGTGACGTTCGATGGTGGCGCGCGAATACACATACGCCGGGGTACCGAATTGCGCGGCAATCCGCGCCAGCGGCACTTCCTCGGCGTACAACTCGCCGTCGCGATACTGGAAATGGTCCATGGACTGTCCTGTTATTCGTCGCTGGTCTCGGTTTCGGGCTCATCAGACGGCAGGTAGAGATCGCCCTTTTGCCCGCAACCGGCGAGTAGCAGCAACAACAACAGACACACACCCGTTCTGGCTAACATCATGATGAATCCCGGACAGCGGTACGCTTGTCAGCAGCTCTGGTAAAGTAGGCGAGTATACCAGTCACCCGTACGCGGGTGGCGCTGAGCGGGCCCACGGTCCGATGGAGGTATGTGGTGGTTCTGGAATGGACGGCATTGGTGCTTGGCCTGCTCGGCCTGGTGGTGCTCGGCTCGGCCGTGGTGCAGGCCTGGCGCGGACGCCTCGGCCGCGGACTGTTGCGTACCGGCGGTGGCAGCGTACTGGTGCTGCTGGGGCTGCTGCTGGGCGCCATCGCCATGAACCTGCATACCTATCAGCGGCTCACCGCCGAACAGGCGGTGGCAGAGATTGAGTTTGTGCGTATCTCGGCCACCGACTTCCTGGCCCGGCTGGAACGGCCCGACGGCACGCGGCAATCCTTCGAGATGGACGGACAGGAATGGCAGCTCGATGCGCGGGTGCTCAAATGGACGGGGCCTGCGGTTATCCTGGGTTTTGAAACAGCCTACCGCCTGGAACGTCTCAGTGGCCGTTACCGTGACGTGCGGGACTACAACGGCTCCCCCGCGGTGTACGACCTGAGCGAGGAGCGCGGCGTGGACCTGTGGCGTATCGCCCGTCGCCACCAGCGCTGGATGCCGGGGGTGGACACGATATACGGCAGTGCCACGTATATGCCGATGGCCGATGG
>SLLK01000138.1 GCA_007134115.1 Gammaproteobacteria bacterium
CCCGGCCATATCGTCACTGCCAGCGGCGGCAGCCGTGAGCCCGGCCAGCGAGCCGATGCTGACAACCTGTATACCATCGGCAGCGGGAACAACTGATGCGGCGGTTTCTTCGCCCTTCTGCTCAGCCACCCAGGCCTCGAAATCCTCGGGCTCCATGGCCACGACCACAATCGGCATAAAGGCATGACCGCGGCCACACAGCTCCGCGCACTGTCCGCGATAGATTCCAGGCTCGTCCACGTTGACCCACATCTCGTTGATGAACCCGGGAATGGCATCCTTCTTGAGCGCGAACTCGGGCACCCACCAGGCATGGATCACATCATTCGCGGTGAGCAGAAAGCGCACCCGCGTGCCGGTGGGAATGACCAGGGGGCGGTCCACGTCCAGCAGGTAGTTCTCCACATCGGCCGGGCGCAGATCGGAGCCAAGCTGATAGGCGCGATTGCTGTCGACATCCAGGTTGCTGAAAAAGGCAATATCGCGATCCATGTAATCGTAATGCCAGTTCCACTGGTAGCCGGTGATTTTCACCGTCATATCGGCGCCGCGCGTGTCTTCCATCTTGACCAGCGTGGCGGTGGCGGGAATGGCCATGCCGATCAGGATCAGAAACGGCACCACCGTCCACACGATCTCCACCGACGTGCTTTCGTGCCATTTTGCCGCCACGGCGCCGCGCGACTTGCGGAAGAAAACGATCGACCAGATCATGGCGCTGAACACCACCACGCCGATGATCACGCAGATCCAGAGAATCAGCATGTGCAGACCGAACACCTCGCGACTGATCTCGGTGACCCCGACGGGCATGTTCATGGGCGGCAGGCCGGCGGACGCCTTGCCCGCAGCCAGCAGCAACAGTGTCACCAGCAACGCGACGGCGGCGACCTTGAGTCTGTTCGTGGACATGCCTTGTGTTCTCCTCAGGCCATACTCAATTGGACCCGGTGATGCCCGGGCCAGCTCTACAGCACCTCGCGCAAACGTGCGGCCAGTTGCCGACGTTCCGCTTCGGTGAGACAGGCTCCAAGCTCCAGCGCGCGCCCATGTGAGACCAGCATTAACCGTGAAGGTTGCAACCGGGACTTTGACCGACGCATGCGCACCTGCAACCAGGGCCGTTGAAATTCCTTGCACTGCTGCGGCACACCGTAACCGGACTCCAGCCGCACCAGATCGTCCTCGATGGACAATACCTCGCGATATCGATTGCGCCGCTGACACCAGATCAGCGCAGCACCCAAAGCCGCCAGCTCAAGCCCGGCAAAAGGCGCGATCAGCCAGGCTCCGCGCAACCAGAACAGCACCGCAATTGTCGCCAGCACCACTGCCGTTACGCTGAAAAAAAGCCAGGCCGCCGGCGCCGGGAGGGACGCATTGGGCATGATTACGATGCGATGGTTACGCGCTCCATCGCCAAAGTGACCGCTTTTCATGGATCCCCCCGAAAAAACTTCGGCAACCCTGACCGCGCCATCAAGAGCCAACGGCAGCAAGCACCGCACGCCGCCAGTGGCGAGGCGGGAAAATGCTACTTCATGCGCGCCACGCGCGCAACAATACAACGCACAACAGCGCGCTCACGGCCCAGCCATCAACGACGCGATCGACGCGCCAGACCGGAAACCGGGAAGTGTGCTTCGCCGGGCGCCACATCATGGGACATCGGTTTTTCCGGCGCCCAGGCGTGACCGTAGACCACCTCCATGCTCAGCGACAGGCGAGCATCACGACGTTGCTGCTGCAGCGCGGTGATCAGGGATTCGCGGCGGGCCCGGCCAGCCAGGCCCGGCGCGCGATCCGGATTAAGATTGCCCGCGCCGGCATCACGCACGTCGCGCAGCATCACATCCGGCGCGTCGTAGGTAACCGTCAGTGTTTCCACATCCATCACCGGGTCAGCCAGGCGCGCACGCACCAGGGCATCGCCGATATCGTGCATATCCAGAAACGGATTGACGTGGGCATGGCTGTCCACCCGGGCCCAGGCGAACTTGAGTTCGCGCAGGGTATCCGGACCCAGGGTAGTGAACATCAGCAGACCGCCGGGACGCAGCACGCGGCGGCACTCGCGGAAAACCCGATCCACGTCACACCACTGCAGCATGAGACTGGAAAAAACCAGATCCACACTGGCATCGGCCAGTGGCATCGCCATGGCGTCACCGGCCACCGCTTGTATGGATCGCCACCACGGACGATGCCGGCGCACCCTGTCCAGCATCGGTAAGGCATGATCCAGGGCCAGCACCTGCGCCCGCCTGTAGCGTCGCGCCAGATCCGCTGCGCCGCGACCAGGGCCACAGCCCAGATCAAGCACCACCGCCGGCTGCAACAGCACCAGATCGAGCCTTTCCAGCAGGCGTGCCCGCACTTCGTTCTGCACAAAAGGATCGCGGTCGTGGCGGGCGGCCTTGCGGGAGAAGCCGGCCCGCACCCTTGCCGGATCCGGCTGTAAACTGTGTTGCGGGGAATCGGGAAAACTCAACGTGACACCTGTAGTTGCGAGCAGACAATTGTAGCGTCGCCGGCCGCCGCATATACACCGCAGCGGCAAGGGGCTGATATGATCATACGGGAAACGCCAGGGAGCCCGCAGCCAACGGTATTTGGCGCGAGGGGAAAAGCGGATAACCATGCTGTGGGTGAATGGTGAATAGTGAAAGGATATTGCATGAGCCTCATGGTCTTCATCGTTCGCTTTTGATTTTTTCCGGCGTGCGTGCCGAGCATTCTTTCGCTTGAACCCCGGGTGAAGGCATTGATCAGAGGTTCCCTGCATGGCGATGGAGCGCCCGTGTACAGACTCAGCAACATCCCCGGCATACTCGCTCGCCAGGCGGCCAGAATCTGGCCCGCCCGCTGCCTGCTGTGCCTGGGTGACAGTCACAGCCGGCGTATCTGCGACGGCTGCTGGCATGATCTGCCGCATCTGCGGCATGCGTGCGCCAGCTGCAGCCAGCCACTGGGGGCCGGGATGGCGGGTCCGTGTCCGCGCTGCACCCAACGGCCACCCGCTTTCGCGCGGGTCTGGACGCCCTTCGTTTACGCCTTCCCTGTGGATGCGCTACTGCGCAACTTCAAGTATCACCAGCAACTGACCGCGGGGCGCTTGCTGGCCGACCTGCTGCTGATGAGCCTGCCTGCTTCACGTCCGCTGCCGGAAGCGTTGGTGCCGGTCCCGCTGCACCCCGCACGGCAGCGGGAACGCGGCTTCAACCAGGCGCTTGAACTGGCGCGCCCCCTGGCGCAACAACTGCCGGTGCGCCTGGCGCCGGAACTGGTCAGGCGAACGCGGGCCACCGCGGAACAGGTCAGCCTGGCGGCCGGCGAACGGCGCCGTAACCTGCGCGGCGCCTTTGCCTCCCGCGGCACATCCCCCTCACACATCGCCATCATTGACGACGTGTTCACCACTGGCAGCACCGCCGGCGAGCTGGCCCGGGTCCTGCGCCGCGCCGGTGCGCAACGCATCGAGGTGTGGTGCGTCGCCAGAACCGTGACTGAACCTCCCCGGGCCGGCGTTCAACGCAGCAGATAGTCGAGCACCAGGCCGCCAAACACGGCTGCCCCGAACCAGTTATTGTGCAGAAACGCCCGGAAGCAGCCCTCGCGGGAACGCTCGAAGATCAACGCCTGGTGGTACGCAAACAGCGCCGCGCCGACCAGCAACCCGGCGACATACCAGCCGCCCAGCCCGGCCTGCTGGCC
>SLLK01000116.1 GCA_007134115.1 Gammaproteobacteria bacterium
CCCATCTGCGGCGTTGCCGTGCTTGCAAAGGCAACCAGCCTTCCCTGCGCACAGCGCCTTGCAGCTGGACACGACAGGACCGCTGAGACGTGACGAATAGATCAGCGTTTCCTTAATGCCTCTCAAGGCCCCGGATATGTGACCATTTTTCATGAACCCGAAATTTCTGGACTTTGAACAGCCCATCGCCGAACTGGAAGCGAAGATCGAAGAGCTGCGTTATGTTGACGATGACAACGGCGTCAATATCAGCGAGGAAATCAGTCGCCTGGAGGCCAAGAGTCGCAGTCTGACCGAGTCGATCTTCGCTTCGCTCACTCCGTGGCAAGTAGCGCAACTGGCGCGTCATCCGGGGCGTCCCTACGCCATGGATTACCTTGCCCACGTGTTTTCCGAGTTTCACGAATTGCATGGTGATCGCGTTTACGGCGATGACCCGGCGATTGTGGGCGGTGTGGCGCGTCTGCGCGGGCGTCCGGTGATGGTCATCGGTCAGCAGAAAGGTCGCGATACCCGGGAGAAGATTCACCGTAACTTCGGCATGCCCAAGCCCGACGGATACCGCAAGGCGTTGCGCCTGATGCAGATGGCGGAACGCTTCGGGCTGCCCGTGGTGACGCTGATTGATACGCCGGGGGCCTTCCCCGGTATTGACGCCGAAGAACGCGGCCAGAGTGAAGCCATTGCGCGCAATTTGCTGGAGATGTCGCGCCTGCGCACGCCGGTGGTATGTACGGTAATCGGTGAGGGCGGCTCCGGTGGCGCGCTGGCTATAGGCGTGGGTGATCGTGTTGCCATGCTGCAATACAGTATTTACTCGGTGATTTCTCCCGAGGGTTGTGCTTCCATCCTGTGGAAGGAGTCGAGCAAGGCCCAGGAGGCGGCCTCCGCCATGGGTATCACCTCTGAGCGGCTCAAGGAGCTGGGTCTGATCGACGCCATTATCGAAGAGCCGGTGGGCGGCGCCCATCGTGATGCCTCGGCGATGTATCGCTTTCTCGGCGATTATCTCGAGGGCGTGCTCAATGAGCTCGACCAGCATGATGCGCGCACGCTGCTGGATGGCCGCTACGAGCGCTTCATGGCCCATGGCAATTTCCGCGGCGGCTGATTTCGCCGTTCCCGCCGGCGTGGCGGCCACGGGTGGCTGACCCGCTCATGCAAACCTTCACCAGACATCTGCAAGACCTGCTGGCACGTCATCCGGCACCCCGGCGCGTGTGGGTGGCGGCCAGCGGTGGCCCGGACTCCTGTGCCCTGATGTGTGTGGCCGCCGCCTGGCGGCATGACCGCGGGCCCGCGGTGACCGTCATTCATGTGAACCATGGTTTGCATCCGGACGCGCAGCAGTGGCGGGAGACTTGCCGGCGCCAGGCGGAGACGCTGGGGTTGCCGTTTGAATCCCGGCGCGTGGCGTTGCCCGCGCGACCGGCCCGTGGCATTGAGGCGGCCGCGCGCGAAGCACGCTATGCGGTGTTCGAGGATGTGCTGGGCCATGGTGATGTATTGCTGACTGCGCATCACCGTGATGACCAGATGGAAACGTTTCTGCTGCAGGCGTTGCGCGGCGCCGGCCCGGCGGGGCTGGCCGCCATGCCGGAGGTGGTGGCGCTGGGGCAGGGGTGGTTGCTGAGACCGTTGCTGGGTTATGACCGCAGTGCTTTGCAGGCGCTGGTCAGTGAGCGTGGCCTGGCGGTGGTGTCGGACCCCGCGAACACCGATATGCGTTTTGATCGCAGTTACCTGCGTCAGCAGGTGGTGCCCGCATTGAAGGAGCGCTGGCCGGCTGTGGCCAGAACCTTGTCGCGCAGTGCCCGTCAGTGCGCCGAGGCGGCGGCGGTGGTGGATGAAGTGGCCGCGGCAGATTTGCAACGGCTGATGGACAGCCACGGACGCCTTGGCCTGGATACGTTGCTGGCGCTTGGACGCGCCCGCCAGCAACACGTATTACGCGCCTGGCTAGGCGCGCGGGCATTGCCGCCGGCGTCCAGCGTGAAAATTCGCCAGATGCTCGATGAAGTGGCGGTGGCCGGGGTGGACCGTCATCCCTGTGTGACCTGGCCGGGTGGCGAAGTCCGCCGGCACGGCGGGCGGCTGTATGCGCAGCGACCGTTGCCGCTGGTGCCCGGCGAGGTGGCGCTGGCATGGACACCGGGCGCCCCGCTGCAGTTGCCCGCGGCGCTCGGCGAGCTGGTGGCGGAGTCTTGCAGCGACGGGACGGGACTGCGCATGGACGTGGTGCCCGGCGGTGGTCTGCAAGTGCGTTTCCGTCAAGGAGGGGAACAACTGGTGCCTGCGGGCGACCGTCACCACCGCCCGCTCAAGGATTTGTTGCGCGAAGCCGGCGTGGTGCCATGGATGCGTGGTCGGGTGCCGCTGATATACGCTGGCGACGAGCTGGTCGCGGTGGCGGATCTGTGGCTCAGTGAAGCCCACGTGGCGGCCTCAGGAAAACCCGCCTGGGCGCCCCTGTGGCGGGATCATCCCGGGTTATACTGACCGTTTCCGCTGGCGCCTGCCGGGGTCTGCAGCGGCTGAAGACGGCTTGCCGTCATTGTGGGCGCAGGGCTTATCTGGTACCTTTTGCCTCCATCCTCGGCCCGGTTCCGGGCCGGATTGCGCCGACCCGTAGCGGTGCCGTATTTCCCCGTTTACTGTGCCAGCTCATGCTGCCGGCGCAGCACCAGGATGTGAGCTGATGACGCGATTCATATTTGTAACCGGCGGTGTGGTTTCCTCCCTGGGCAAGGGGATTGCCGCGGCTTCCCTGGGGGCCATTCTGGAAGCGCGCGGCCTGCGCGTGTCGATGGTCAAGCTGGACCCCTACATCAACGTGGACCCGGGCACCATGAGCCCCTTTCAGCACGGCGAGGTGTTCGTCACTGAAGACGGGACCGAGACGGATCTGGATCTGGGTCACTACGAGCGATTCGTGCGCACCACCACCGGGCGCCACAGCAATTACACCACCGGTCGTATCTACGAAAGCGTGATCTCAAGGGAACGCCGCGGCGACTACCTGGGCGCGACGGTGCAGGTGATTCCCCACATTACAGATGAAATCAAGCGCTCGGTGCAGGCCGGGGCGGGCGACGCGGATATCTGCCTGGTCGAGATCGGCGGCACCGTGGGCGATATTGAATCCCTGCCGTTTCTGGAAGCCATTCGCCAGATGGGCGCCGAGCTGGGGCCCGAGAATGCGCTGTTCATTCATCTGACGCTGGTGCCTTATATCGCTGCCTCCGGCGAGATCAAGACCAAACCCACCCAGCATTCGGTCAAGGAGCTGCGCTCCATCGGTATACAGCCGGACATTCTCGTATGCCGCGCGGCCCAGCCGTTGCCCGATGAAGAGCGTCGCAAAATTGCGTTGTTTACCAATGTGGCCGAGCGCGCGGTCATTTCGGCCATCGACGTGGACAACATCTACAAGATCCCGGGCTTGCTCAACGAGCAGAACCTGGACGGCATTGTGGCGGCCCGTTTCGGCCTCGATCTGCCGCCTGCCGATCTGACTGAATGGCACGATGTGGTGGTCGCCTCCAGCGCCCAGGATGTCACCGTAAAAGTGGGC
This sequence comes from Gammaproteobacteria bacterium, assembly GCA_007134115.1. Classification (GTDB taxonomy): domain Bacteria; phylum Pseudomonadota; class Gammaproteobacteria; order UBA5335; family SLRW01; genus SLLK01. The sequence goes on from SLLK01000116.1 coordinate 3,575, forward strand.
ATGATCGGCAAGTATGTGGATCTGGCCGACGCCTACATGTCGCTTAACGAAGCGCTCAAACATGCCGGCATCAAGACCGGCACACGGGTGGAGATTCGTTACGTTGACTCGGAGCGTATCGAGAGCGAAGGCGTGGACGTGCTGGCCGATCTGGATGCCATTCTGGTGCCCGGCGGTTTCGGCGTGCGCGGGGTGGAAGGAAAGATCAGCGCAGTACGCTATGCGCGCGAGAACGCGGTGCCCTACCTGGGTATCTGTCTGGGCATGCAAGTGGCGGTCATCGAATACGCGCGCAACGTGGCCGGCCTGGCCGATGCGCACAGCACCGAGTTCGCGGCCGACACCTCCGACCCGGTGGTGGGTTTGATCACCGAGTGGATGAATGCCGAAGGCCAGCGTGAGTTGCGCGATCTGGACAGCAACCTGGGCGGCACTATGCGGCTTGGCGCGCAACCCGCTCAACTTGAGGCAAATACCCTGGCGCGCCAAATCTACGGGCGTGACCAGATTGCCGAGCGACACCGCCATCGCTATGAGTTCAATAATCATTACCTGTCGCAGCTGCAGGCAGCCGGCCTGGTCATATCCGGCAAATCTTTCGATGGCAGGCTGGTGGAAATGGTGGAGATTGCCGATCACCCCTGGTTTCTGGGGTGCCAGTTCCACCCCGAATTTACTTCTACGCCGCGAGATGGTCATCCACTGTTCAGCAGTTTTGTGCAGGCAGCCAGGGATTTGCACATACAGCGCACTCAGGAGCAGGAAAAAGCATGAAACTGTGTTCATTCGAGGTGGGCCTGCAACATCCGCTGTTTCTGATTGCCGGGCCGTGCGTGGTGGAAAGCGAGCAGCTGGCGGTGGACACCGCCGGGCGCCTGCGCGAGATCTGCGATGCGCTGGCCATGCCGTTTATCTTCAAGTCCTCGTTCGACAAGGCCAATCGTTCCTCCCATCAGAGTTTCCGGGGGCCGGGTATTGAAGAGGGCCTGCGGGTGCTGGCGGCGGTGCGCGAACAGGTGGGGGTGCCGGTACTGACTGATGTGCACGAGGATACGCCGCTGGATGAAGTCGCGGCGGTGGTCGACGTACTGCAGACACCGGCATTCCTGTGTAGACAGACAAATTATATACAGCGCGTGGCCAGCCAGGGTCGCCCGGTGAATATCAAGAAGGGCCAGTTCCTGTCGCCGTGGGACATGAAGAACGTGGCCGCCAAGGCACTGGCGACGGGCAATGAGCAAATCATGGTGTGTGAGCGCGGCGCGTCTTTCGGTTACAACAATCTGGTTTCGGACATGCGGGGGCTGGCGGTGATGCGCGATACCGGATGCCCGGTGGTGTTTGACGCCACCCACTCGGTACAGCTGCCGGGTGGCCAGGGCGACCGTTCAGGGGGTCAGCGTGAATTCGTGCCGGTGTTGTCCCGGGCAGCGGTAGCCAGCGGTGTGGCGGGGCTGTTCATGGAAACACACCCGGACCCCGACAAGGCACTCAGTGACGGTCCCAACGCATGGCCCCTGGCGCGCATGCCGGCGCTACTTGAGACCCTGAGTCTGCTCGACCGCACGGTGAAGCAGCGGGGGTTTGAAGAACAGGACCTGCTTGAGCAGGGCGGCCACTGAGCCGTCCAGATATTCAGCCATCAGTTGACTGGCAGTCACTGAACCAAACGGAGTTCTCATGGCCAGCATATCCCACATACAGGGCCGGGAAATCATCGATTCCCGCGGCAATCCCACGGTCGAGGCAGAAGTCACCCTGGACAGCGGTTTCACCGGACGCGCAGCGGTGCCCTCGGGTGCATCCACCGGCGCGCTCGAAGCGGTGGAGCTGCGTGACGGTGATCCCGCCCGCTACCTGGGCAAGGGCGTGCTTCAGGCGGTAGCCAACGTCAACGGCGAAATTCGCGAGGCGCTGACCGGGCAGGTGGTTGATGACCAGGCGGCGCTGGATCGCACGCTGATCGAGCTGGATGGCACCGAGAACAAGTCCCGGCTGGGTGCCAACGCACTGCTGGCGGTCTCCCTGGCGGCCGCCAAGGCCGGCGCGCTGACCTGGAATCAGCCGCTGTACTACTATCTCGGCGGGCCGACCGCGCAGACCCTGCCGGTACCCATGATGAATATTCTCAACGGCGGTGCCCACGCCGATAACAGCGTGGATATACAGGAGTTCATGATTCTGCCGGTGGGTTCGGGCAGCATCCGCGAGGCTATACGCTGCGGCGCCGAGGTATTTCATTGCCTGAAGAAAGTGCTGTCGTCGCGCAAGCTCAGCACTTCGGTGGGAGATGAAGGGGGCTTTGCACCGAATCTTCCGTCCAACGAGGCGGCGCTGGAAACCATTCTGGAGGCGATCGACCAGGCCGGCTACAGCGCCGGCAAGGATGTGTGGCTGGGGCTGGATGTGGCCAGCTCGGAGTTCTACCGGGATGGCGCCTATCACCTGGACTCGGAGGGCAAGCGCTTCGATGCAGACGGCTTCGTGGATTACCTGGACGACCTGGTCGCGCGCTACCCGATTATCTCCATTGAGGACGGCATGGCCGAAGATGACTGGGCGGGCTGGGCCGCCCTGACCCGGCGTCTGGGTGATCGGGTGCAACTGGTGGGGGATGATCTGTTCGTCACCAATACCTCCATTCTCTCACGCGGTATCGCCGAAGGCGTGGCCAACTCCATTCTGATCAAGCCCAACCAGATCGGCACCCTGAGTGAAACCCTGGAAGCCATCCAGATGGCCAGCGAGGCCGGCTACAGCGCAGTGGTATCGCACCGTTCCGGTGAGACCGAAGACGATACGATCGCCGATCTGGCGGTGGCTACCACGGCCACGCAAATCAAGACGGGCTCGCTGTGCCGCTCGGACCGGATGGCCAAGTACAATCAGTTGCTGCGTATAGAGGAGCAACTGGGCGAGCGGGCAGAGTATCCCGGCGCGGCTGCTTTCCCGGTGACACCGCGCGGGTGAACGGGTTCGAAATTCCCCCGCTGATGGTGTACAACAGGCAGAGCCGGCGTCCGCTGATGCTGCGCCGGTCGGCGTGAGGCGCGATGCAGCCCCGGGTAGCTGCAATGAGAATGGTAATAGCCGTACTGGTCGTGCTCTTGCTGGTCATCCATTATCGTCTGTGGCTGGCCGACGATGGCGTCCGGCAGATGTGGCAGCTGCGTGAAACCGTCGCCGAGCAGGAGCGCGAGAATGTGGAGTTGCGCCGGCGCAATCGCGCGCTGGAGGCGGAAGTGCGTGATCTGCGCGAAGGTATTGATGCACTCGAGGAGCGTGCCCGCTCTGACCTGGGAATGATCCGCGAAGGTGAAACCTTTTACCAGGTGGTGCGGGACCCGGCCAGGGAAGAAGCATCCGATGACTGAGCGTGGTGCCCCGCCATCACTGTGGGTAGTGATTCCCGCAGCCGGGGCCGGCCGTCGCTTCGGTGGCGCGGTGCCCAAACAGTACCTCCCGCTTGCCGGTCGTCTGGTTATAGAACACTCACTGGAAGTCTTCCTGCGCCACCCGGCCACGGCCGGTATTGTGGTGGCGGTGGCTGCCGATGATACGTTCTGGCAGCGCCTGCCGGTAGCCGGCCACCCCCGCGTGGTGACCGTGACCGGGGGTGTCGAACGGCAGCACTCGGTGGCGCGGGCGCTGGATGCGGTGCCGGCGGAGGGCGATCCCTGGGTGGCGGTGCACGATGCCGCGCGGCCGTGTCTGGAGGCGGCGGATGTGGATGCCCTGCTGGCGGCGCTGGATGCAGATATCTGCGGCTGTGTGCTGGGCGTCCCGGCCTCTGATACGCTCAAGCAGACCGATACGGATGGCGATATTCAGCAGACACTGAGTCGCACCGGTATCTGGCAGGCGCACACCCCGCAGCTATTCCGGCGCAGTTTGCTGCAAGAGGCGCTGGGGCAGTGTGAGGCGGCGCAGATCATGGTGACCGACGAGGCCGGCGCGGTTGAACGGCTGGGCGGCAGGCCGCGCATGGTCAGTGGTGGTGCGGGCAATATCAAGATTACCCGGGGGCAGGATTTGCCGCTGGCAGCGGCGATACTGGCGGCGCGCGAAGCGGGAACAACCTCACCCGATGTTAACGAACTGGACCCGGCAGGGTCGGGGAGTCGCAGTACGTGATGCGTATAGGTCAGGGTTTTGATGTGCATGCTTTTGGCGAGGGTGATGCGGTGGTGCTGGGGGGTGTCCGCATTCCCCATGAGCGCGGCCTGGTCGCGCACTCGGACGGTGATGTTCTGGTGCATGCCTTGTGCGACGCCTTGCTCGGTGCGACCGGACTGGGTGATATAGGGCGTCATTTCCCGGATACCGATCCGGTGTTTGCCGACGTGAACAGCATGGATTTGCTCGCCCAGGTCGTCAGCATGATCCGTGCCGAGGGGCTGGCTGTGGTCAATGTGGACCTGACGGTGGTTGCCCAGGCGCCGCGGCTGGCGCCGCATGTGCCGGAAATGTGCGAGCGCCTGGGCGCGGCACTGAACTTGCCTTCGAAGCTGGTCAACGTCAAGGCGACGACCTCCGAAGGGCTGGGCTTTACCGGTCGTGGCGAGGGCATCGCCGCCTTTGCCGTGGTGTTGCTGGGGCCGCTGGAAGAGCCTGCGGCCAGTGACCACTGAGGCGCCCGGCACGATCCTGCCCCGGGCTCTGGGTACGCCGCCGTTGAGCGCCCGCGTGCGCGTGCAACCCGAAGACTTCGTGGTACGCGAACAGGCACTGGTAGAGCCGGACGGCGAAGGCCAGCATCTGCTGCTGTACGTGCGCAAGCGTGAGCGCACCACCGCCGAAGTGGCGACGGCGCTGGCGCGGGTGGCCGGCGTGCCGCCACAGGCGGTTTCCTGGGCCGGTCTCAAGGACCGTTTTGCGGTGACCGAGCAGTGGTTCTCGCTGGACCTGGCCGGGCGTGATGTGCCCACGTTCGAAGACAGTGACGACTTCCAGGTGCTTGCAGTGCATCGCCATGGCCGCAAGTTACGGCGCGGCGCGCTGGCGGCCAATGCGTTTGCGCTGGTACTGCGCGACCTCAGCGCTGATCCGGAGTTGCTTGTGGAGCGTCTGGCGGCGGTGGGCGCCAGGGGCGTACCCAACTATTTTGGCCCGCAGCGTTTCGGTCGTGGCGGGGCCAATGTAGCGCGCGCCCGGCAGATGTTTGCGCGCCGTCGTCGTGCTTCCCGGCATGAGCGTGGTCTGTTGCTCTCGGCCGCGCGTGCGGAGCTGTTCAATCGCATGCTTGCGCAGCGTGTGCAAAGGGGCGACTGGGACCAGGCGCAGGCAGGCGATGTGCTGCAGTGGGCGGGGAGCCGCAGTCACTTCTGCTGGCAGGGCGAGGAGCCTGAACGTATTGAAGACGCGCTACGACAGCTTGAGCTGCACCCGACAGGGGCGCTGTGGGGGCGTGGGCGGAATATGGCGGAAGGTGCGGTGGGCGAGCTCGAACATGCGGTGGCTGAACAGGACGCGGAGCTTGCATCAGGCCTGGTGCATGCCGGTGTGGACATGGCCCGTCGCTCCCTGCGGCTGGGGGTAGCTGATGGCCGCGCGGAGATCGCCGACGACGGCACTGTCACAGTCGCCTTCACCTTGCCGCCGGGCGGTTATGCCACCTCGGTGTTGCGTGAGCTGGTCGAGGAAAGTCCGCGCTGAGGGTGCCAGGGCATTGATCCGGGTGCCTAGCGCTGAACCTGATCCGGCGACTGCTGCCCGGGCCGTCGTTTGCGCAACAGCAGGTACAGCGCGCCGCTGCCGCCGTCAGCGCGGCGCGCCGGCGCGAAGGCGAGTACGTCATCACGACGGGCCAGCCAGCCGCCTATGCGTGACTTGATGGGCGGCGCGGCCTCGCGCGAGCGCATGCCCTTGCCATGGATGACACGTACGCAACGCAGGTTGCGGTCCAGGCAGTCGGCGACGAAGCGGGCGACTTCACGGCGGGCCTCGTCCACGGTCAGGCCGTGCAGGTCCAGTTCGGCCTGCAACGCATACTGTCCGCGACGCAGTTTGCGAATGACATTGTGTTGTACGCCGGGGCGCGCGTAGAACAGCTCTTCGCCGGGTTGCAATTCATCAGGGAAGTCGCCGTGCAGTGACTCATGCAGTACCTCGGCTTCATCCAGGCGGCGAGAACGTGCGCGGGGCGGCGGTGGATCGAGGTGAGGTTCGACCCGGTCATGAGCCAGTGGACGCACGTCGCCGACAGCTTCGCGGAACAGTTCGGCCTCGTCGTCGCCGAGGGGTTTTTCAGGTTTCATGCTGCCATCCTCCGGCAAGCCGTGTGGCAGTGTTTTTCAATGTGCGAGTTAAGTATAGTAAGCCCGATATCCCAATCGTACTCGCGCACGGCCCCGGAGTGAAGCAACGGCCGGCTGTGACTGATGGTCAGGTGATCCTGATCCTGCGACCACGGTTGCTCGTCCTGCAAGAGGTATACAGTGCGGATTCTGCTGACTAATGATGACGGTTGCCAGGCCGAGGGCCTGGTGACCCTGCGCCGTTTTATGGCGGAAATCGCTGATGTGATTGTGGTCGCGCCGGACCGTAACCGCAGCGGTGCAAGTAATTCACTGACTCTGGACCGTCCGTTGCGTGTCTACACACACGGTGACCCCGATGTGATGTGCGTGGATGGTACCCCCACCGACTCGGTGCACCTGGCGATCACGGGGCTGCTGGATGAGGAACCGGATATGGTGGTTTCCGGCATTAACGCGGGTGCCAATATGGGCGACGATGTGCTCTACTCGGGCACGGTTGCCGGCGCCATGGAAGGGCGTTTCCTGGGCCTTCCGGCGATCGCGATATCGCTGGCAAGCAATGGCAAACCGTGCCATTACGAGACCGCCGCACGCGTCGCCTGTGCCCTGGTCGGGCGCCTGCAGCAGGACCCGTTGCCGGCCGACACCATTCTCAATGTCAATGTGCCGGATGTGCCGGAATCGGAATTACGCGGCTATGCAGCCACGCGCCTGGGGCGTCGCCATCGCGCGGAACCGGTGGTGCGTGACCGGGATCCGCGGGACCGTCCGATTTACTGGATCGGGCCGGCCGGCGGTGAGGCGGATGCCGGTCCGGGGACCGATTTTCACGCCGTGGCGCGCAAGCGGGTCTCGATCTCGCCGGTACAGGTCGATCTGACCCGTTACGAGAGCCTGGACCAGGTGGCCGGCTGGGTTCAGGGAATGGGTTAGGTGATGAATCCGGCGCAGTTGCATGGCATAGGCATGACCTCGAGGCGCACCCGCGAACGTCTGCGACGGCGACTGGAGGATCGTGGTATCCGCGACCCGGGGGTGCTGGAGCAGATTGGCAACGTGCCCCGACACCTGTTTGTAGACGAGGCGCTGGCGAGCCGCGCCTACGAAGATACTGCCCTGCCCATCGGCCAGGGACAGACCATTTCCCAGCCTTTTGTGGTGGCGCGCATGAGCGAGGCGCTGCGCCGCCACGGCAATCCTTCCCGGGTGCTGGAAGTGGGTACCGGCTGCGGTTACCAGACGGCCATACTCGCCGGCCTGGTCGACGAGCTGTATACCATTGAGCGCATCGGTGCGTTGCTGGACAGGGCCCGGGAGCGTATCGCCAGCCTCGGGCTGGACAACGTGCGTTTCCGGCACGGCGACGGTTATGCGGGCTGGCCGGAAGCGGCGCCTTTTGACGGTATTCTGGTGGCGGCTGCACCGGCGGAAATTCCTGCGGTGCTGGTTGACCAACTGGCCCCCGGTGGGCGGCTGGTGATCCCGGTGGGGCGGCACGGCATGCAGAAGCTGTTGTTATTGCGGCGTACGGATGACGACATGGAAGAAGAGCTGCTGGATGCCGTCAGTTTTGTGCCGTTGGTCGGGGGCAGTGAGTAGTGCAGCTGTTCGGGCCGATCTATCGCTGGATGATGCGTGCTTCGGCCCATCCTCGCGCGCCATGGTATCTGGGGGGGCTCAGTGTGGCCGAGTCCTCGTTCTTCCCCATCCCGCCGGATGTCATGCTGATTCCCATGTCGCTGGCACGTCCGACCCGGGCGCTGCATTTTGCCCTGCTGACTACGGTATGTTCGGTCATCGGGGGCGTGCTTGGCTGGTTGCTGGGATATTTCGCCTTTGACATGGCACGGCCGCTGATCGAGGCGGCCGGCTACAGTGAACACGTGGTGCGCGCGCAGGAGTGGTACGCCCGGTGGGGCGTATGGGTGGTGTTGCTGGCCGGGTTTTCGCCCATACCCTACAAGGTGTTCACCATTACTTCAGGCGCGCTGGCGCTACCGTTGATGCCTTTTGTGCTTGCCTCGCTGATCGGTCGTGGTGCACGCTTTTTCCTGGTTGCCTGGCTGGTGCGCACCGTGGGGCCGGCGCTCGAAGAGCGTCTGCTCCGCTATGTGGAAGTCATCGGCTGGGCGGGGGTGGTGCTGTTCGTGCTTGTTTACCTCTGGGTGCGCTGATGAGAGTCGCAGTCCTATTGTTAGCGGTGTTGATCGCTGGTTGCAGCGGTGCCTTGCACTGGGACGGTGGCGATACGTCCGCGCCTGCACGTTCAGCCGGGACCTATACGGTCAAGGAGGGGGATACGCTGTTCTCCATCGCCTTTCGCCACAGTCTGGATCATGACGAACTGGCGCGATGGAACGACATCGACAATCCATCCCTGATTTATCCGGGCAAGGAACTCCAGCTGGGTCCGGGTCGCGCCGAGCGACAGCAGACAGCCAGTGCACCGCGGCGCAGTGCGGGCGCCAGTACGGCGACCAGCAGTGATGACCCTGGCTGGGAGTGGCCGGTGACCGGGGAGATTATTGGCCGGTTCGGCCGTGACGGTAATCGGGGTATTGATATTGCCGGCGAGGAAGGCGACCGGATCAATGCGGCCAGTGACGGCCGGGTGGTGTACAGTGGCAGTGGGTTGTCCGGCTATGGCAAGCTGATTATTATAAAACATAACGATACCTATCTCAGCGCGTACGCCCATAACCGCGAGTTGTTTGTGGAGGAGGGGGACGCAGTGTCCGCCGGTCAGCGTATCGCCGAGATGGGGCGCGCCAATAATCGTCAGCCGCATCTACATTTCGAGATTCGGGTGAACGGGGAACCGGTCGATCCGTTGAGTCGGTTGCCAGACCTGTAATTCGCCTGAACGCGGACATGCAGTCTGTGATACGGCCGGCGTCGCGGCCAGCGGGGGAGGCTCATGGCGGCACCAGAGGACGAGGCGGGAACAACGCCAGGGCCCGCGGTAGATGCGGCCGCCGTGTCACCGCCCCTGCCAGAGGCGCCGGACGACGCTGCGCAGGCCGATGTCACGCGCCTGTATCTCAACGAAATCGGTTTTTCACCGCTACTGACGGCAGACGAGGAAATCAGCCTTGGTCGCCTGGCCCGCCGGGGGGATGCCGCGGCTCGCCAGCGCATGATCGAGAGCAATCTGCGACTGGTGGTGAAGATTGCCCGTCGTTACATCAATCGTGGTCTGCCTTTGCTGGACCTGATCGAGGAAGGTAACCTCGGTCTGATTCACGCGGTCGGCAAGTTCGATCCGGAGATGGGCTACCGCTTTTCCACTTACGCCACGTGGTGGATACGTCAGACCATTGAACGCGCCCTGATGAACCAGACCCGCACCGTTCGGCTGCCCATACACGTGGTTAAGGAAATCAACAGCCATCTGCGTGCCGCTCGCGGTCTTTCCCAGCGACTGAACCGGCCGCCCACGGCGGAGGAGATAGCCACCGAACTGGGCCGACCGGTGGAAGACGTCAAGCGCATTCTCGGCTTGAACGAACGGACCACCTCATTCGAGACCGGTGGCGGTCGTGACGACGATCGGGGCCTGCTGGAGTCCATTGCTGACGAGAACGGGGTGGATCCGTCACAGCAGTTGCAGGAATCGGATCTGCAGGAAGTGCTTGAGCACTGGCTGGGGCGGCTGACCGATAAACAGCGACAGGTGGTGGAGCGACGCTTTGGCCTGCACGGTTACGAGCGGGAAACGCTGGAGGAAGTCGGGCGTAACGTGGGCCTGACCCGCGAGCGGGTGAGACAGATTCAGCTGGATGCGCTTAAACGGTTGCGCCGTATTGTGGAAAGCGAAGGTCTTACTGCGGAGATGCTGTTGCGTTGATTATCAGCGCCGCCACCACGCGGCGATCTTCGGCAAGCAGGATATTGAAGGTGCGGCACGCTGCCTGCGTGGTCATGACTTCCACGCCGATCTGTCTTTCATGCAATATGCGCAGAATGGACGGGGCAGGGAAGCGCAACTGATCGCCGGTGCCCA
>SLLK01000059.1 GCA_007134115.1 Gammaproteobacteria bacterium
TCAGGGGCTGCCACCGGGAGAGGCGACAAGCATCAATGTTTACAGGACTGGTACAGGCAATGGGGGAGATCGTTTCCATCGACCGGGGCAAGGTCGATGCGCGGCTGCGTATTGCTGCCGGCAAGCTGCCTGTGGAGGGTGTCGCCGAAGGCGACAGCATCTGCGTCAATGGCGCTTGTCTGACGGCGATTACGCTCGATGCAACCGGTTTTGCCGCAGATGTGTCGCGCGAAACCCTGGATCACACCGCGCTGGGCGATCTGGCGCCGGGGGCGGCGGTGAACCTGGAAACCTCCCTGACGTTGCAGCGTCCGTTGGGCGGCCACCTGGTGACCGGCCATGTGGATGGCACGGGCGAAGTCACGGCATTTGAGCGCGAGGGCAAGTCCTGGCGGCTGACGGTACGGGCGCCGGATGAACTGGCGCGCTATATCGCGCGCAAGGGCTCGATCTGCGTAGACGGGGTCAGCCTGACGGTCAACGATGTGGACGGCGCGTTTTTCGGGTTGAATATCGTGCCGCATACGTTGCGTGAGACAATTATCGGCGGGTACCGTCCCGGCTCACGCGTGAACCTGGAAGTTGATATCATCGCCCGCTACCTTGAGCGCCTGTTGCTGGGTGAGCGCGCCGCTGATCCCGGTGCGGCGGCGGGGCTGACGCGCTCGGTGCTGCGCGAACACGGATTTGTGCAGGACCAGGGACCCGCTGAGACGTGACGAATAGATCAGCGTTTCCCCGGGGCCGTCGCGTCATACGTACGACAATATCGGCAAGGCAGGTCAGGTCATGATGGATACGGCGGCAAAAGCAGGCGACGAGGCGATGGCGCTGGATCGTATAGAAGATATTGTGGATGACATCCGTCACGGGCGGATGGTCATCATGATGGATGACGAGGATCGCGAGAACGAGGGCGACCTGGTGATGGCCGCCGGGCACGTGCGGGCCGAGGACATCAATTTCATGGCGCGCTACGGGCGCGGGCTGATCTGCCTGACGCTGACCGGCGAGCGCTGTCGCCAGTTGCGCTTGCCGCTGATGGTCAGCGATGCCGATGACAAGCATGCGACCAACTTCACGGTGTCCATCGAGGCGGCCGAAGGGGTGACCACGGGTATTTCCGCCGCCGACCGTGCACGCACGGTGCAAGCCGCGGTGCGGCCGGGCGCGAAACCCGACGACCTGGTGTCACCCGGACATGTTTTCCCCCTGCGGGCGCAGGATGGCGGCGTGCTCACGCGCGCCGGACATACCGAGACCGGTTGTGATCTGGCGCGCCTGGCAGGTCTGGAGCCGGCGTCGGTGATTGTCGAGATTCTCAACGAAGACGGCACCATGGCGCGCCGCCCTGATCTGGAGAAGTTCGCGCGCGAGCACGGCATCCGCATCGGTACCGTGGCGGATCTGATTCGCTACCGGCTGCAAACCGAAAAGACGGTGCAGCGCGCCACCGAGTCCTCCGTGACCACTGACCATGGTGAGTTTCGCCTGGTGGCGTACGAAGATGTGGTGGACAATGTGGTGCATCTGGCCATGGTGCGCGGCGAGCCGTCACCGGAGCGGCCCACGCTGGTGCGGGTGCACGTACAGAATCCGCTCGGCGATATGCTGGGCGCGCGCGGCGAGGAGTTTGGCTGGCCGCTGCCCGACGCGCTGCGCCGGGTGGCCGAGGAAGGCGAGGGCGTGGTGGTCATCCTGCGCAAGGCGGAAAGCGCGCAGGATCTGCTGGCGCGTATCCGCGAGCACGAGTTGCGCGCGGTGCAGGATCCGCCGCCGGCGGAAAGCAGCCGGGTGTTGCGAACCTATGGTATCGGGGCCCAGATTCTGCAGGATCTGGGCGTGCGCCGTATGCGGGTGCTCAGTGCACCCAAGCGGCTGCAGGGTATCTCCGGCTTCGGGCTGGAGGTGGTCGAATATGTGGAGAGTGACTGATGACGGATACGATCAAGACCATTGAGGGTGACATGCTGGCCGCCGACGGCCGTTTTGTGCTGGTGGCCTCGCGCTTCAACAGTTTTATTGTGGAGCACCTGATTGCCGGTGCCATTGATGTGCTGCGCCGGCACGGTGTCAAGGACAAGCAGATTGAGCTGGTGCGCGTGCCCGGTGCCTGGGAACTGCCGCTGGCCGCCCAACAGGCCGCTAAAAGTGGCCGCTGGGATGCCGTGATTGCGCTGGGCGCAGTGATTCGTGGCGGCACCCCGCACTTCGAGTATGTGTGCGGCGAGTGCGTCAAGGGCCTCGGCAGCCTGTCGCTGGAGCAGGGGCTGCCCGTGGCCATGGGCGTGCTCACCGTGGACACCATTGAACAGGCGGTGGAGCGGGCCGGTACCAAGGCCGGCAACAAGGGCGCGGAGGCCGCCGCCTCGGCGCTGGAAATGGTCAGCCTGATGCGCCGGATCAATGGCCAGTGAGGCTGCTCTTATGACTCGTGCCCGTCGCCCGCGTCAGCGTACTCGCACCCGTTCGCGCACCGCCGCCCGCCGGCTTGCCGTGCAGGCGCTGTACCAGTGGCAACTGGGCGGCCATGCCGCGCATGAGCTGGTGGCGCAGTTTCTCGCCGGGGAGGAGATGAACCGCGCCGATGCCTCGTTTTTCGAGGCCCTGGTACGCGGCTGCCTGCTGGAGCACGTGGCGTTGCGCGAGCTGATTGCACCGTATCTGGACCGGCCAGTGGAGCAACTGGACCCGGTGGAGTACGGCGTGTTGCTGCTGGCCACCCAGGAGCTGCGCAGCCACCCGGAAACCCCGTGGCGGGTGGTCATCAACGAAGCAGTGGAGCTGGCCCTGCAGTTTGGCGCCGAGCAAAGCCACACCTATATCAACGGCGTGCTGGACAAGCTGGGGCGCCAGTTGCGGGCGACGGAAGTGGCCGGGTCCTGATCGATCGGTTTCTCCCGTGGTTTCTGATGTTTTTCTCTGCCCAAAAAAACCGGGCGCAGTCAGTCGCTGACTGCGCCCGGGCTTTTTGCGCCTGTGGTTTCAGTGATTACGCGATATCAAACCGGTCCGCGTTCATCACCTTGTTCCAGGCCGCCACGAAATCCTTGACGAATTTCTCCTTCGCGTCCGCCTGGGCATAGACCTCGGCGATGGCGCGGAGCTGCGAGTTGGAACCAAAGATCAGGTCCACGCGGGTGCCGGTCCACTTCACCTCGCCGGTCTTGCGATCACGGCCCTCGAACACATCCGGGTCGTCCGACGTCGGCTGCCATTCCGTGTCCAGGTCGGTGAGGTTGACGAAGAAGTCATTACTGAGCTGGCCCGGCTTGCTGGTGAATACACCGTGCTTGGCCTGCTTGTAGTTGGCGTCGAGCATGCGCATGCCGCCGACCAGGGCGGTCATTTCAGGTGCACTCAGTTCCAGCAGCTGTGCCTTGTCGATGAGCATTTCTTCGTCGGACACCGTGAAGGCGGTCCGGCGATAGTTGCGGAAGCCATCAGCTTCCGGCTCCAGCGGCTCGAAGGACTCGGCGTCGGTCTGCTCCTGCGTGGCGTCGGTACGGCCCGGGGTAAACGGCACCTCGACGCTGTGACCGGCGTCTTTGGCGGCCTTTTCCACGGCGGCGCAGCCGCCGAGCACGATCAGATCCGCCAGCGAGACTTTCTTGTTGCCGGACTGGGCATCGTTAAAGTCTTTCTGGATACCCTCCAGGACCTTGAGCACCCTGGCCAGTTGCTCGGGCTGGTTGGCCTGCCA
>SLLK01000095.1 GCA_007134115.1 Gammaproteobacteria bacterium
GTGATATCGCCGGCCAGGCATGAATGATATGAAGCGTTCCTCTTTTAATGAATCCAATAGTACTGTATATAAAAACACGTATTGTGCGAGGAAGGAAAATGGCGTGTAACCCGTGTCCCTGTACTTCCGTGTTACCCATGTCTATGAACACCCAGGCCAACCGGCACTGCCGCTCCCGGGGCGATCAGCCACCCGCAGTTTTGACTTTTGGGGTCCCCGTTGAGGTCGCCGAGCATTGCAGGGATGTCCTGCGTGCCGACTCCCCACAATCCCGAGAAGCACAGGGCACCCCGAAGGGGCGGCCGATCGGGGTGGTCTTTCTCTGGTTACTTTCTTCGGCCACGAAAAGAAAGTAACCCGCTGCGCGCGGCTCGTGCCCCAATCAACCCGCGCGACAGCGCGCACAAACCCTGATCACCCCTGCGGCAGAAACAAACCGCTACTGCCCCTTATTCACCAACGCCTGCCGCGCAAAGTAGTCACGCTGCAACGCCGTGACGACGCCCACCAGCAGGACCAGGCACAGCAGGTTGGGCAGCGCCATCAACAGGTTGGTGATGTCCGCCAGGTTCCACACCAGCTGCAGCGGCACGGCAGCGCCGACCACCACCAGCACCACGAAAACAACCCGATAGGGCATCACCGCGCCGTCGCCGAAAAGGAACTTGGCCGAGCGGTCGCCATAGTAGGACCAGGCAATCATGGTGGAGAAGGCGAACAGCGTCAGGCCGAGGCCGACCACCACGGCGCCTGCGTTGCCCAGGGTTTCGCTGAAGGCGTAGGCGGTGAGGGCCGCGCCGACCACGTCATCGCCACTGCTCAGGTAGGCGCCGCTGACCACGATCACCAGACCGGTCAGCGTGCATACCACCAGTGTGTCGATAAAGGGTTCCAGCATGGCCACCAGGCCTTCACGCGTGGGTTCATTGGTGCGTGCAGCGGCGTGCGCGATAGGCGAGGAACCCAGGCCGGCTTCATTGGAGAACATGCCGCGAGCCACACCCCAGCGGATGGCTTCGCCCACTGCTGCGCCGCCCACCGACCAGGGGTTGAGGGCGTGATTCAGAATGGTGCCGATGGCCGCCGGAATGGCGGGCGCGTGGGCGGCGAGCACGATCAGGGCGGCGCCAATGTAGATGCCGGCCATGACGGGCACGAGTACCGAGGCGGCGCGGGCGATACGGCGAATGCCGCCGATAATCACCAGGCCGACGAGAATGGCCAGCACGGCGCCGACCATCCAGCCGTAATCACCCAGCTCCGGCCACATGAAACGCAGGCCGTCGACCACCGAGTTGGCCTGCACCATGTTGCCGATGCCCAGCGCGGCAATCAGCGCAAAAAAGGCGAACACGGCCGCCAGGCGCGGAAAATTGAGGCCGTGCAACAGGGTGTACATGGGCCCGCCGGAAACCTCGCCGCTCTCGTCGATCTCGCGATAGCGCACGGCCAGCGTGCATTCCACGAACTTGGTGGCCATGCCGAAGACGGCGGTCACCCACATCCAGAACAGGGCGCCGGGGCCACCCAGCGAAATGGCGGTGGCCACGCCGGCGATATTGCCGGTCCCTACCGTGGCCGACAGTGCCGTGGACAGGGCCTGGAAATGCGACACCTGGCCGGCCTCGTCATCCTTCGTGTGCACGCCGCGCGTGACGGCCAGCGAATGGGTGAAGCCGCGCACCTGGATGAAGCCGGTGCGCACGGTCAGGTACAGACCGACGCCGAGCAGGATGCCCAGCGTCAGATAGTTGTTCCAGAGAAAACCGGAGAGTTGCCCGGTGAGTTCGGTCAGGCGCGCCAGCGCTTGTTCCATCTTTGCGTCCCCTGTTGTGATGTCGACTTCCTGCTGCCGTGTCCAGCCTGGTTCATGGTACTGAACAATATTCGCGTTATGATGTCGCTACGGGTACGACATGGCAACTCATCTTAATTCAGGGAATCTGACTCATGGCCGCAAAGAACTGGACCGCCAATATTCGCAACAGTGCTACCTGGTTGCGTCTGTTGTTTATGCTCATCTTCGTGGTGGTGTTCTGGGTTGTGGAAATTGTGCTGGCAGTGCTGGTGGTACTGCAGTTCGGTTTTTCGCTGTTTGCCGGCAAACCCAACCCGCAGCTGACCCGCTTTGGTGGACAGCTGGCGCGCTATTTCCACGATATCGTCGCCTATCTGAGCTATCGCAGTGAGGTGCGGCCGTTTCCCTTCAGCGAATGGCCCGGCGACAAGGGCGGCGCGTCCGGCACGGGGGCTGCGAAGCCGGCGCGCAAGACGACGGCCCGCAAGTCCTCGTCAAGCGCCGGCAAAAGCGGTGGCACAGCGGCCAGATAGCGTGTTGCCGGCGCGCTCGCCGCACATGTGAGTGCTGCGAGCGCGCCGCAGACTTGCGTATCGGCCTGTCGCTGTCCGGCGGTGCTACTCGTCGTCGAACTGTGCCCGACGTACTTCATCGAGACGCCGCCGCACCGGCGTGGCCCACTCGCTGCCCGCCACGCTTGCCGACAGCCGTTCCAGCAGCTCCAGTTCGTCGGGGTGTTCACGCGGGGTCAGGTCCAGTGTGCCGCCCTCGCGCAATGCCTGGCTGGACCCGGTGATGTGGTAAGCGCCCAGTGAGGCTATCTGACCCGGCTGTAACTCGATGAGTTTGCCCTGGCGGCGGCTCAGCGAGTAGATGTTCACGCCATCCGATACCCCGCCCAGATAGTACGCGCCCGGGCGCACGTTGCGCAGCACGAAGGTGCCGTCGCGGCGTACCTGTGCGGTCAGGTCGAAGGGTCCCCAGTGCATTTTTCCCGGCTGGTGAATATATACCCGCATGGGTGCCATGTGTTCCGAACTGACCTGACCGAAGAGCAGGCCACGGCTGTGTGTGCTTCCGCCCAGGGTGGCGCAGGCGGCGGTCAACAGTAGAATCGTGATGGCGGTGGCAAGCGCCGGCAGCCGACTGTGCATCCAGTATCTCTCCAGACAAGGCTGCATCGCAGCAGCATTTCCCTTGTGGTCGCATGTGGCGCAATGGCGAGTGCCGGGTCGCGTGCGGCGTCGCTCATTTAATGCGGCCGTGGCCGGGCGGCTCAGACCTCCAGGCGTGCCAGAGAATCCAGCAGGTCTCCGCCGTTTTCCAGTGCGCCGATGGTGGACTTCATGCGCTGCCACCAGGCCAGCCCGCAACGCTGTTCCTCGTCGTCCAGCGGCAGGCCCTTCTCCTCGATCTTGTCGCGCCAGGTCTGCACGTAGTCGGCGTACAGCGCCATGAACCGGTCGCGATGAGTGGCCGAGGTGGCGCCCATCGGAAACAGCAGGCGCATGCCTTTCTCTCGGCTCAGTTCAGCCACCATCACATGACCGTCGGGCCCCTTGAGCGGCAGGGTCAACGGCTCTTCCGGCAGATCCACGCGGTAGGTCTCGGCGTAGCGGCGCTTGTCCAGCGCGCGCAGCAGGGCGGCAGCAAGATAGGATTCTATCCCGTGCATGGCTTGATAGATACGGTCGAGCTCGTGCACGGCGTTGGATTCCATGAATGCCGGCTCTTCCGGTGTTTGCCACCACATGGCGTACTCGCCGGGCGGCACGGGTCCCTTGTGACGGCCCAGCAGATCGAAGTCGAAGGCGCGCAACGGGCTGGCGACGATTTCGTCGGCGCCGGCGCCGGGCAGCGGCTCGGGGCAGAAATACACCGGCGGCTGCCGGCCCA
>SLLK01000245.1 GCA_007134115.1 Gammaproteobacteria bacterium
TGCGAAACACATTCAATGGGCAACCATCCCATGCCAAGCAAACCACCAGTCATGTTTCCGTCGGACCAACGCATCCTTGAGCGTCTGGGCGAGCGACTACGTCTGGCACGGCAGCGGCGTCGTTTCTCGACGGAACTCGTCGCGGCCCGCGCAAGAATCTCGCGCACCACGCTCTACCGCGCGGAAAAAGGCAGCGCCGCGATTAGCATGGGTGTGTACCTGCGCATCCTCGCGGTTTACGGCCTTGAGGGTGACCTCGATCTGATCGCGTCCGATGACAGGCTCGGACGAGATCTTCAGGACGCGGGCATGAAATCCAGGGGGCGGTCATCATGAGCGAAGCCGATCAATTGGACGTCGTCGTGAATGCTCCCCCGCATCATGCTTTGCATCGATGCGGGGCTTCAGGCTCTCGCTGCCAGAGCGTTGAGAGCGTGACCGGCATTCTCGGTTTGCCAGGGGAGCTTCTGCCCGCTGACAACTGCCCGTCCTTGCGGCGGGTCAGTTTGTGGTTCCAGGCCCAGTATCGGGCACCGATGTTGTAGCTGGCGTTCAGGTCGGCGTTGTACCGCTTGCCGCTGCGAAAGGTGGCTCGTTCGTACTGCGTCGTGTCCCGCTTGACCCGACCGGAGCCATCGAAAGCCCAGGCCGAGGTACCCCGCGCATGGACATAAACCACCCGACCACCGACCTTGGCCATTTTCTGCTCGATGAGTGTGGCCAGCCGGCGATGCAACCACTGATGGAAACGCTGGCGCAGACCTGAACGCCTCCGGCCCCCTTTGGGCCGCCAGCCCTTGAGATTTTCCAGCACAATCACGTCGGCACCGCGTGCCAGCGCGCAATCAACGAGCTTGCGCGAGGTTTGCTGGGCGGTGTTTTCGTTGATGTGCTTGGCCTTACGGTACCACGCCCGGCCAAACCCCTTTGAGAGCTTGGCGGTCTTGCGTGCCTTGCGACGGATCAGCGCAGCACGCTTGTCACGGCGGTCTATTTCCGCAGCGGGGTGGAAGAATCCACGTGCCGCGATAGTGCCGCCCGGTGTCACGATGCTGGCCGTGGCCAGCGTACTGATCCCCACATCCACCGCGCAGGCCTTTTGGCCTTCCGGTAGTCGCTGGGGATTGAGTTGCACCGGCACTGCCAGGTGGCAGTGCCGGTTCAGCACAAGAGTCGGTGACTTCACGGTGCCCAGACGATGGCGATGGCGCACCGCTTTGATTGCGACCTCATGCCACAGCCATTCCTTGCCATCCCACAATTTCAGGCTGGCCGTCGTGAGTTCGACATCGAACTTCACCAGTTGGCCGCGATACATCACGGGGTAGCAACCGGCAACAGGATTAAACCGCGGTGGCCTGGCATTTCCGCCTGTCCGACCCCCTGTCTGCCAGACCTGGTACCGGGTCAGATAGCTTGCCACCTGCCCCTTGACGAACTCGATGGCCGAACGGCGGAGGTAGGACGGGAACTTGCAGAAACGCCTGGCGAAATAGCGATGCAGCGGTGAAGGATTTTTCTTGGTGGGTGGATCAGCCGCTCGACCGCAGCAGTAAAACTGGGCGCTTGCTGCAGCATAGGCCAATTATTGAGCACAACCACCGACAACGCCCGGCAGAATTCGCGGTATTCGGCCAGGGTCAGGCGCATCAGGTGTCGCTGATCGGCTGTGGCTTGTAGCGGCCACTTGTCCGTGCGGATCATCGCTCCAGTCATCATTCATATTGTCGGTGAACCCAGTGGACGTGGTAACCCTTAGAACCAGCAATCACAGCGCTTACAGGCTCCATTATCATTTGGTGCTGTCGATGAAGTATCGACACCAGTGTCTGACCGGACCGATGCTGAGTCGCCTGGAACAGATCATGATCGACCTGCTGACACGGTGGGGTGGCCGGTTGGTCGAGTTTGGCGGCGATGCTGACCATGTGCACCTATTGTTTGAGGTGCCGCCGACAGTGAAGCCGTCCGATCTGGTCAAGAACCTGAAGTCGGTCAGCGCACGCCGAATGCGCAGGGAGTTCGCGGCCGAGTTGGCACCGTACTACTGGAAGCCCTTCTTCTGGAATCGAGCCTACGCCCTGATCAGTGTCGGAGGCCGGGCCGACATAGCGACGCTGTTGCGCTACATCGAAAACCAGGACGACCCTCGCAAGCTCGGGCAGCCGCTCGACTAGCACATCACGCTCCGCGTCGATGCGTAGGATGCGCGGCTGACCTGCTCAAAATCCGATGCAGCAGACATGGGCGGCTGGGAATATCTCGCACACGAACTCGCGGTGACGGCCGGCATCACCTTACCGCACGCGACCCTGCAGGACGCCCCCGGGGACCGCTTTCGTACGTTTTGCGTCGAGCGGTTTGATCGCAACGCCACCGAGCGAATCCCCTATGCATCGGCAATGACGCTGCTGGAGCGGCAAGATAACGACCCAGAACCCGCGTCGTATGCGGAAATCGCACAAATCATCCAGACACAGGGTACGCCTCAGCGCATCGAATCCGACCTGCACGAACTCTTTCGCAGAGCCGCATTCAACGTGCTCATCAGCAACACAGACGACCATCTGCGCAACCACGGATTCCTGGTTACCCCTGACGGTCTCGCGATTGCTCCTGCATTCGACATCAATCCGAACCCGGACGCACCGGAGCACGCCCTGGCACTCGACGAAATCAGCACGGCGCCGAGTCTTCATGCCTTGCGCCAAACCAGTGAGTACTACGCCCTCACCGCGCGCGCCGCAGACGCAATCATCGACACCGTCGCGGAAACCGTCAGCAGCTGGGAATCCAGGGCGCGCGCGCTGGGATTTTCCCGCACTGACATGCTCACAATGGCAACGTGCTTTCGCCTGGACCTGGCGCAGGCATGATGGTGGACGTGAACGTCCACCCTAAGGCTCGGCGTATGGTCCGTGCGGGAGGCAGGCGTAGGGTGGACCTTCTGGTTCACCAAAACCCACGCTCCGGTCCACACGCCCCGATCACTCACTCATCCCGGCGCGCACGCTCCGGGTCGGATGCGGGGCTGCCGGTGGCGAACCCGGAGGGCTCCTCGAAACTGATTCGCGCATCACCGTGGGCCAGGAGGTCGCGCAGCAGAATCACGATGCCGCCCACGCACAGGAACAGCCCGAACGTCAGCGCCACGGTCTGGAAATGCCGCAGCGTGAACAAGCCCGTGGCCGAACCCTCGGGTATCCAGATGATCGGTGCCATCAGGCCAAGCAACGCCACGAACGAATAAACCATGAAGCGGATGAAATCCACCGGCACCTTGCGGATGGTGAGCCCGTACACCAGGGTGGCGACGATCAGCACCGACGCCGTTGCCTGAACGGCAATCATCGCCCGTTCACCGATAAACTGAAACCGGCTTTCCTCGTACGCCGCAGAGCCGGTATCTGCGCCAAACAACAGCACCATGACCAGATTGCCCAACAGATAGAACACGCCGAACCCAAATGGCAGCCACAAAAGCGGAGCGCGCCGGAACAACGCATAGCCATCCACGGCCCACCACAGCGGCAGCGAAGCACTATAGATGGTCACCACAGTGCAGCCGCAGAGCGGCTGGGATCGCCTTATCCCAACACCACTCGATTCAGAACCGGTACCCAATCCGCCCCCAAACGCGCGGATCCCGATTCCGCTGGTCGGCCTGAGGCGGGCCACCGGCACCCTCCCA
>SLLK01000328.1 GCA_007134115.1 Gammaproteobacteria bacterium
ATAATGAGCGCGAATACTACGGCGCCTTGTATGTGCCGGGCAGCGAGCCGCAGGCTTCACTGGTGCTCATTCACGGGTTGACCGAACGTGGCGTGGATGACCCGCGCCTGCACGATTTCGCCATGAGTCTGGCGCGCGTCGGGTTCACCGTGTTTGTGCCCGAGATCGAGAGTTTCCGGCAGCTGGAAGTGCATGCCGACGATGCGCGTGATGTGCGTGATGCCGTCGAGTGGCTGCTCGCCGAACATCCCCGGGCAGCGGCGCAACCACTGGGCGTGGCAGCGACCAGCATGGGCGTGGGGCCCACCATGCTGGCCGTTCTGGATGACAGCGTGGCCGCCGAAGTGGATTTTCTGGTTTCGGTGGGCGGCTATCACGACATGACGGATGCCATCAGCTATATCACCACCGGTGCGTCCATCTATCCGCGCCGCAATTATCGTTACACGCCCAATGAATACGGCACATGGTACATGCTGCGCAGCCACGCCGAGCGAGTGGAATCGGCGCGTGATCGCGAGCTGCTGGTGCGTATTGCCGAGCGCAAGATGGCCGACTTCGAGGCGGATGTCAGCGAACTGGTCGCAGACCTGGGCGACGACGGCCGCCTGGTGTACGAGTTGCTGAGCAATACAGAGCCCGACCGGGTGGCTGGTCTGCTTGAACGGCTGCCTGATGCGGTGCGTGATGAGTTGGCGGCGCTTAATCTGGCGCAACGCGATCTGGAGCAACTGCAGGCCCGGATGCTGCTGATCCACGGGCTCCGGGATAACGTGATTCCCTGGCAGCATAGCCGGGACTTGCAGGCTGCCGTGGGTGACGAACGAAGTCGCTTCTACCGGGTGCGCGGGCTGATGCATGTGGATGTGCGTCCCGGTCCGGTCAGTGGGTGGCGTCTGTGGCGTGCCGGTCATGCCCTGTTGCTGTTGCGTGATGGACAGCAGACGTTTTAGCTGGCTGTGAACTGTTTCACATCGTGGGGGTGGCGCAGTTCATATCGCGTTCAGTAGCGTCGTGGCAGTATGCGCGTGTCTCGTCTCCATCGGGACAGCTACTCTCCCTCGTTGAATCAGGCGCTTCCGTCTACGGAAGCGCCTTTTTTGTGTCCTCGATTCCGACAATCGGCTGCTAAAAAAGTATCGGCGGTGTGGTTCGGAGGGAAGCAGAATGTGAGCATTTATCTAGTCCTTGCAATTTAATGAATCATGATTTAATGTAACGGTCCAAGTTGTGTCGTAAAAGAGAGAGCCATACTGAAGGGCAAGCAATGCCCGGGCTGCAAGGAAACAAGGGGGACAATCAGGTGGGAGAGCTTAAACGTACAACATTGAAATCGGGGTATCGGGGGCAGCGCACAGTCACGGCTCTGGTCGCTCTGGCCGCTGTGCTGGGTTCCGGGTATGCCCATGGTCTTGATTTTCAGTGGGGCGAAGTGACGGGCTCACTGGATACCACTGTCAGTGCGGCGACCTCGGTACGCGTGCAATCGCGCGATGATGACAACATCGGCAAGGCCAACCTGCACGATCCGGAAGCGTTGAATCAGGGTGGCACCGGCCCGGGCGATCCGGACTGGGAGTTGTGGGCCTATGGTCCCGGCACTTTCAATATCAACGCCGACGACGGCAACCTGAACTATGACAAGGGCGATATTACCGACGCCAGGTTTTCGGTGATCCATGAGCTGGAGCTCGGCTGGCGTAACTATGGCGCCTTTGTGCGTGGCAGCTATTTCCAGGATGTCGTCAACAAGGACTTCGAGGAAGATGACAGGACGGCCGCCCTCGGCGGGTTCGATCGTGCCCGCGATCAGCGTGTGGGCGCTCGAGGCACGCTTTATGACGCTTATGCATATGGCAATTTCACGGTGGCAGACCGTTTTCTTAACGTGCGCGTCGGCCAGCAGGCGCTGAACTGGGGCGAAAGTACGTTCATCCAGAATGGGGTCAGTCGCGTCATGCCGCTCGACGGCGCCGCGGCCGCGCGGCCTGGTTCGGAGTTGCGCGAGATTTTCCTGCCGGTGCCCATGGTCTACGCGCAAATGGACCTGTTCGGCGATGTCAGCGCCGAGGCTTTCTACCAACTCCAGTGGCGGCGCACCATTCCGCCGGCACGCGGCAGTTTTCTGTCGACCACCGACGTGGCAGGTGACGGCGCCCAGCACATTACACTGGGCTTCGGCCGCCAGCGTGACATGCAGGCGCCGCTGACTGATTTCATTGGTCGCGATAATCCTTCCGATGGTGGACAGTTCGGCGGTGCATTGCGCTGGTTCGTGCCGGAGTGGGCTTCCACGGAGTTCGGTCTTTACGCCATGAATATCCACAGTCGCTTGCCGGTGCCTTTCTTCGAAGCGGCTGATCCGGCCGGGGGAACCCCGTTTGGTCGTTACGGGCTCACCTATCCCGAAGACATCACCACGTTCGGCGCAAGCCTGAATACGCTGTTGCCCAACGGTGTCTCCATGGGTGTGGAAGTGTCCTATACGCTGGATGAGCCGCTCATCATCGATGGTTCGGAAATGGCCTTTGCCATGCTCAGTCCGCTGGAAGACGCCGGCTTCGTCAATCCCGGGCATTTTGCCAACCAGGTGCTGGGGGACTCCACCGGGGACGGAAGGACCGCTGATCCCGGCGAGATTCTTGATGGATATCGCTTCAAGGAAGTGGCCCAAGCGCAGGCGACCTTCATCTACCTGTGGGGGGCCAGTAACCCGATCGGTTCCGACCAGTGGGCCACGGTGGTTGAAGTCGGGGCCAACCAGATCTTCGGCATGCCGAGCAAGGACGAGTTCCGGTTTGCGGCGGCAGGGGCCGATATGAAGGGCGGCGATCCGACGCGCAACCAGGAGCAGGGTGCCGATGTGCCCAACCCCATCTCGCAGCCCAACAGCGATTTCGCGGATGATTTCGGCTGGGGGTATCGAATTCTCAATCAGCTCGAATACAACAACGTGTTCGGCGCGTGGACCATGTTCCCGACGTTGTTCTTCAGCCACGACGTGCACGGCACCACGCCGGGGCCGGCGTCCAATTTCATCGAAGGCAGGATGTCGGCGGGTCTGTCGTTCCGTTTTGATTACCTGTCCACGTGGGAGGCGGAGATTGGCTATTCCACCTTTTTCGGCGGTGGCAACCGCAATGCCCTGCGTGACCGCGACTTTGTTTCCGCCAGTGTGAGCTACTCATTCTGAGCGGCGCGAGACAAGGCGCTGGCGGGGTGCTGACCCCGGCAGCGGAGATATTCCGGGCCGAGGCCTGAGGGAGGAACCACCATGAATATTCTGAAAAAAACGCTGATGCTGGGCGCTGTTTTGATGTTGCTCGGCAACACCAATACCTGTTCCCAGAATGACGATCCGTTGCCGGCGGAGCTCGACCCGGACGCGGCGCCCGAGTTTTTTGCGTCCTTCGAGTTGACTGCCGATGAGCCGGTGACGCCGTTCCCGACCAATCTGGCGTTTCTGGGCAGTACCGACGGCACGCTCAATGCGCCGCTGGATGACGGGGCCGACCCGGCGGATTTCACGAACCCGGTGGCCGCGCTCAATACGCTGGATGGCTGGTCTGTTGTTGGCACCAACACCTTCGGCTTCTCGCAGCCGGTGAATCCGGCGACGGTGACTGCCGGGGAGACGGTGCGCATGTTCGAGGTCACCATGAGTGACAATGACGGTGGC
>SLLK01000297.1 GCA_007134115.1 Gammaproteobacteria bacterium
GCCGCAGGTGTGGAGGCAAGCTTGCGTTCACGTGCGGCGGCAAACTCCAGCGCCGCACGAATATCCGCTGAGGACAAGGCAGGGAAATCCTCGATAATCCGGCTTTCGGACATGCCACCCGCCAGATACTCCAGAATGTCATACACAGCAATACGCGTCCTCTTGATGCAGGGCTTGCCGCTGCGCACGCCAGGATCGATGCTGATGTGTTCTTCGTAACCCATGCCTTAATCCTGCGCCTGCCTTTATCGACGCTCAAGCATCAAGATCAAGCCAGCGACTGTACTGCTCGGCTTTCAGGCAGCCGTAATACAGATCGATTTTCACAGGCTTCCATGCCATACAAAAAGCGAGGGCCCAGAGCTCTCACCCTGGGCCCTGCGGCCGGGGCGCGAAGGCACCCGACGGGGTCACACTGCCAATAACTATGCACAATCGGTGGCTTCGGTGTATTCGGTGGTTCCAGTGTCTGTCTTTGCGGTCTCCGCGGGCTTCGCGCGAGACAAACACCCTCACCCCTGGCACGCGTGCGTTTTCAGTGTTCAGTTTAAAGTTTTCAGACACACCCCTTCATGCTCTTCATGGTTAATGCTTTTGCCAGAGCCCGGCCGTGCCCACATATCACGTGATCAGACTCCCGGCATTCCGTCCGGCTGGTATCCCCCACGTTGAAGCTGTAAAATTCTCGCCCTGACAGTTACCTGCGGAGTTTTTCCCATGGACTTTCCCTCGCGTTACGACGTGATTGTCGTTGGCGGTGGCCATGCCGGCACCGAGGCGGCGCTGGCCAGCGCGCGCATGGGTGTGTCCACGCTGCTGCTGACGCATAACATCGAAACGCTGGGGCAGATGAGCTGCAACCCGGCCATCGGCGGTATCGGCAAGGGTCACCTGGTGCGCGAGATCGACGCGCTGGGCGGGCTGATGGCGCAGGCCGCGGACCGTGCGGGCATCCAGTTCCGCACGCTCAATGCCAGCAAGGGGCCGGCGGTGCGCGCCACGCGCTGCCAGGCGGACCGGGTGCTGTATCGCCAGGCGGTGCGTGCGGTGCTGGAGAATCAGTCCCACCTGACGTTGTTCCAGCAGGGCGTGGAAGACCTGATCGTGGAGAACGGCGAGGCGCGTGGCGTGGTCACGCAGATGGGGCTGCGTTTTCACGCGCCCACCGTGGTGCTGACGGTGGGCACCTTCCTGGGCGGCCGCATCCATATCGGCATGTCCAACTACGAGGGTGGCCGCGCCGGGGATCCGCCCGCCAATGCGCTGTCGCGCCGGCTGCGCGAGCTGCCGTTTCGTGTGGGCCGGCTCAAGACGGGTACGCCGCCGCGGCTGGACGGGCGCAGCATTGATTACACAAAATTGCAGGCCCAGCATGGCGACGATCCGGCGCCGGTGTTTTCGTTCCTGGGCAGCGTCGACGAGCATCCGGCGCAGGTGCCGTGCCATATCACCCATACCAACGAGCGCACCCACGAGATCATCCGCGCCGGGCTGGACACCTCGCCCATGTATTCCGGGGTGATCGAGGGCGTGGGCCCGCGCTATTGCCCGTCGGTGGAAGACAAGGTGATGCGCTTTGCCGACAAGGGCTCGCACCAGATCTTCATCGAGCCTGAAGGGCTGACCACCAACGAGGTCTATCCCAACGGTATCTCCACCAGCCTGTCGTTCGAGGTGCAGTACGCGCTGGTGCGCTCCATCGCCGGGTTTGAGCAGGCACATATCACGCGCCCGGGCTATGCGATTGAATACGACTACTTCGACCCGCGCGACCTGCACGCCTCGCTGGAAACAAAGCACATGCCGGGGCTGTTTTTTGCCGGCCAGATCAATGGCACCACCGGCTACGAGGAGGCCGCCGCGCAGGGGTTGCTGGCCGGTATGAATGCCGCCCTGCGTGTGCAGGAACACGAGGCGTGGTCGCCGCGCCGCGACGAGGCGTACCTGGGCGTGCTGGTCGATGACCTCATTACCCGGGGCACGCTGGAGCCCTACCGCATGTTCACCAGCCGCGCCGAATACCGGCTGATGCTGCGCGAGGATAACGCCGATTTACGCCTGACGCCGGTGGGCCGGGCGCTGGGCGTGGTGAATGACGCGCGCTGGCAGGTTTTTGAGCAGCGCCGCCAGACGGTGGATGCCGAGAAGGCGCGCCTGGAAGGGCTGATGGTGCGTCCCGATGAGGTGGATGCCGCGCTGGCCGAGGAAGTGCTGGGCGCGCCGCTGACGCGGGAATTTCGCGCCATTGAACTGCTGCGCCGGCCGCATGTGGACTATGCCGGACTGGTGCGGCTGATCGGCGGCGGTGTGGAAGATTCGGCGGTGGCTGAACAGGTGGAAGTGCAGACCAAGTACGCCGGCTATATTGAACGCCAGCTGCGCGATGTCGAGCGCAGCCGCAAGCATGAAGAACGCTTCCTGCCGGCCGATCTGGACTATACGCAGGTGCGTGGGTTATCCAACGAAGTGCGCCAGAAGCTCAGCGAGTCGCGCCCCGAAACCATCGGCCAGGCCTCGCGCATTCCCGGCGTGACGCCGGCGGCGGTGTCATTGCTGCTGGTGCATCTGAAGAAATCCGCCTGAGGAGGTATCTCCATGACGCGAATCACATCCCTGCTGATCCTGCTGGCACTGCCCCTGGTGACGGCTTGCTCACCGGCGAACGACGACGGTGCCGACGCCGTGCTCGAGGCGGTGGACGTTACGTTGTACCGCGTGGACGCGGACGGCCGCGGCGAAGCTCTGGGCACGGTACTGGCGCGCAACACTGACTTCGGCCTGCTGCTTGAGCCCGATCTTGAGGGTCTGCCGCAGGGCATCAAGGGGTTCCATGTCCACCAGAATCCCGATTGCGGCCCGGCCGAAAATGACGCCGGGGAGATGGTGCCGGGCCTGGCTGCCGGCGGGCATTATGATCCCGAAGACACCGGCGCCCATCACGGGCCCTACAGTCATGAAGGCCACCTCGGCGATATGCCGCCCTTGTATTTCGACGCGGATGAGCGCGCCACATTGCCGGTGCTGGCGCCGCGCCTGAGCGTGGCTGACCTGCAGGGCCGCGCGCTGGTGTTGCATGCCGGCGGGGATAATTTCTCCGATGACCCCGAGCCGCTGGGCGGCGGTGGTGCCCGGGCTGCCTGTGGGGTGGTTGAATAAGCCCGGCTCCGCCGGACGTTTTCAGTGTTCAGACGGCGGCTGGCTGGTCTGGTTGGGCGCCTGCCGGGATGAGTGCGGGGGTCATTCACTCGAGGCCGTCAGCCAGCCAGAAATTCGGCGGGAGACAGTACAGGCAGCCCCTCGAAGGGGTTGAGTATCAGCAAATCATTGTCTCCGGTGATCAGGCAGTCGGCTTCCGCGGAAAGTGCAACGGCAAGAAACTTGTCATCGTCTGGATCCCGGCATGCCGTCACTTCAAAAGCGGGGCGGACCCATTCCGCCAGTTCGACGAGCCAGTCCAGATACGACTCCATTTGCTGTGTTGTGCGATACGGATCGAACTTGGGTTTGGCCAGCCGCAGGGCCAGTTCGGTGAAAGTTTCGTCGGAAAAGAGCAAAGCCGCCTCATTTGCTTCGAGTTGGCCCAGAACGCGTCCGGGTGTCCCCGTGGGTGCAAGCAGGGCACTGATCAGCACATTGGTGTCGACAACGCACCGCTCAGCTTTCA
>SLLK01000360.1 GCA_007134115.1 Gammaproteobacteria bacterium
GCCGTTCCTCGATTTTGCCCGCATGCATTTTATCTCCGCGCTGCACGGCACCGGCGTGGGTGATCTGTTCGAATCCGTGCAGGAGGCCTGGCGTGCGGCCAATGCCGACCTGTCCACCGGGCGCCTGACCCGCATTCTGGAACAGGCCGTTGTCTCCCACGCCCCGCCGCTGGTGCGCGGGCGGCGCATCAAGCTGCGTTATGCCCACCAGGGCGGCCGCAATCCCCCGGTGATCGTTATCCACGGCAACCAGACAGAACGTGTCCCCGACACCTACCGCCGCTTCCTCATTAACCGCTTCCGCCACCAGCTCGGCTTGTGGGGCACCCCCATCCGCCTCGAATTCCGCACCGCCGACAACCCCTACGCGGGCAAAACCAACAAGCTCACCGAGCGGCAGGTCAAACGCCGCCAACGGCTGATGCGGCACGCGAAGAAAAAATAGAAAAAGTGCTCAGTTTTCAGTGTTCATTTTCCAGCAGGTCCGGCGCCTGACTGGCGGTTTGCCGCCAGATTTCTGCGCGCCCCCGGCGCGCGTTGGCTGAAAACTGAACACTGAAAACTTGAAACTGAATGAACTTGACCAAGCGCTTGCTCGGTTGCTATCTTTGATGCCTGTCCGGGCACGGGAACGTGCCCTGTGCGATGTACGAGAGGCATTCCCATGGCGGTTTTCCAGAGCGAGCTCAACCCGCAGGACGCAGACTTTCAGGCCAATCGCGAGGCCATGCTGGAGATGGTGGCGCAGTTCCGGTCGCTGGAGCAGCGCGTACGGGATGCGGCCGAGGCCAAGAAAGAGAAGTTCGAGAAGCGCGGGCAGATTCTGCCGCGTGAGCGTATCGGCCTGTTACTCGACAAGGGCTCGCCGTGGCTGGAGCTGTCCACGCTGTCGGGCCTGGGTATGCACGATGACGACGGCGACCGCAATGTACTGGGCGGTGGCGGCATCATCGGCATCGGCTACGTATCCGGTGTGCGCTGCCTGATCAAGGCCAGCAACAGCGCCATCAAGGGCGGCACGGTGGTGCCCATGGGCATGCGCAAGAACCTGCGCGCCCAGGAAATCGCCCTGCAGAACCGCCTGCCGGTGGTGGAACTGGTGGAGTCCGGTGGCGCCAACCTGCTCTACCAGTCGGAGATGTTCGTCGAGGGGGGGCGCAGCTTTGCCAACCAGGCCCGCCTGTCGGCGGCCGGTATCCCCCAGGTGACTGTGGTCCATGGTTCGTCCACTGCGGGCGGCGCCTATGTGCCGGGGCTGTCGGACTACACCATCATGGTGCGCGGCAAGGCCAAGGTATTCCTCGCCGGCCCGCCGCTGCTCAAGGCCGCTACCGGCGAAATTGCCGTGGATGAAGACCTCGGCGGCGCCGAGATGCACTCCACCATATCCGGGGTGTCCGAATATCTGGCCGAGAACGATGCCGACGGCATCCGTCTGGCGCGGGAGATTGTCGGTAACCTCAACTGGAACGAGCGCATGCCGGTGGAACAGGCGCGCGACTATCGTGAGCCGCTGTACAGCCCGGACGAACTCGCCGGTGTGGTGCCGGTGGACTATCGCCAGCCCTACGACGTGCGCGAGGTCGTGGCGCGTATCGTGGACGGTTCGGACTTTACCGACTTCAAGGCACTCTACGGCAGCCATACCGTGTGTCTGCAGGGCGCCATACAGGGGCATCGCTGTGCCTTTATTGGCAACAACGGGCCCATCGACGCCCAGGGCGCGACCAAGGCCGCCCAGTTCATCCAGCTGATGTGCTCCTCGGGCACGCCCATCATCTATTTGCAGAACACCACCGGCTACATGGTGGGCAGCGAGGCCGAGCAGGCCGGCATCGTCAAGCATGGCTCAAAGATGATCCAGGCCGTGGCCAATGCCACGGTGCCGCAGATCACCCTGCACATCGGCGCCAGCTTCGGCGCCGGCAACTACGGCATGTGTGGCCGTGGCTTCGATCCGCGCTTTGCCTTTTCCTGGCCCAACAACCGCGTCGCCGTGATGGGCGGGGAGCAGGCGGCCAAAGTGCTCACCATCGTCACCGAGGACAAGCACCGGCGCGAGGGTACCGAACCCGATCGCAAGGGGCTGGAGGCGCTGGAGAAGATGATCATTGACCAGTTTGACAAGGAATCCTCGGCCTTGTTTGCCACCGCGCGCCTGTGGGACGACGGGATCATTGATCCGCGGGATACCCGGCGCGTGCTGGCCTATTGTCTTTCCATCTGTCGCGATGGCGACCGTCGCCCGCTCAACCCGAACAGCTTCGGTGTGGGCCGCATGTAGGCACCCCGTTCAATGGCACTGATACAGCCCCGGAGGCAACCGTGATTTACCAGGAAGAACACCTTGAGCTGCAACGCTCGGTGAAGAAGTTCATAGAAAGTGAAATCAACCCGCACGTGGACGCCTGGGAAGAGGCGGGTATTTTCCCGGCCCACGAAGTGTTCGGCAAAATGGGCAAGCAGGGTTGGCTGGGCATCAACAAGCCCGAGTCCGCCGGCGGCCTGGGGCTGGATTACACTTACCAGCTGGCCTTTGCCGAAGCAGTGGGCGAGATCCGCTGCGGTTCGTTGCCCATGGCCATTGGCGTGCAGACGGACATGGCCACCCCGGCCCTGGCCGCACACGGCTCGGATGAGCTCAAGGCGGAGTTTCTGGCCCCCGCCATCGCCGGCGAGCAGGTGGCCTGCATCGGCGTCTCCGAACCCGGTGCCGGCTCCGACGTGGCCTCCATCCGCACCACCGCCAAACGTGACGGCGATGACTACATCATCAACGGCGGCAAGATGTGGATCACCAACGGCACCCAGGCTGACTGGATGTGCATGCTGGCGACCACCGGCGATGGCTCGCCGTACAAGAACAAGTCGCTGATCGTGGTACCCCTGAAGAGCAAGGGCGTGACCGTGGCGCGCAAGCTGGACAAGCTGGGCATGCGCTCCTCGGATACCGCGCAACTGTTCTTCGAGGATGTACGCGTACCGGTGCGCAACCGCATCGGCGAGGAAGGCATGGGCTTCATCCTGCAGATGCTGCAGTTCCAGGAAGAGCGCCTGTGGGGCGCGGCCAGCGCTCTGCGCGGCATGGAAATCGGCATCGAGGACACCATCGCCTACACCCGTGAGCGCAAGACCTTCGGCCAGTCCGTGCTCGACAACCAGGTGGTGCATTTCCGCCTGGCCGAACTGCAGACCGAAATCGAACTGCTGCGCTCGCTGGTTTACCGCGCGGCCATGGAATACCGCGACGGCAATGATGTCACGCGCCTGGCCTCCATGGCCAAGCTCAAGGCCGGCCGCCTGATGCGCGAAGTGGCCGACGGTTGTTTGCAGTACTGGGGCGGCATGGGCTTCATGAACGAAACCCCCATCAGCCGTATGTACCGCGACGGCCGCCTGGCCTCCATCGGCGGCGGCGCCGACGAAATCATGCTGGGCATTATCAGCAAGTTCATGGGCATCCTGCCCGAGCGGCGCAAGTCCTGATCCAGGCCCGCCGCGCGGTCAGGGCGATGACACAACCACAGGTGCAGTGATGGCAGGCGCAACATTTCACAAACTGCTCATAGCCAATCGCGGCGAGATTGCCTGCCGCGTGATACGCAGTGCCCGCGAACTGGGCTACCGCACGGTGGCGGTGTGCTCCGAGCCCGACCGCGAAGCGCCCCATGCCGCTTTGGCCGACCAGGCCGTGATGATCGGCCCGGCCAGCGCCGCGGCGTCCTACCTCAACATCGAGCGTCTGCTGGACGCCGCCCGTGCCACCGGTGCCGACGCGGTGCATCCCGGCTATGGCTTCCTGGCCGAGAACGCCGCCTTTGCCGAGGCTTGCGCCAAAGCCGGCCTGACCTTTGTCGGCCCGCCGGCCGAGGCGATGCGCCTGATGGGCAACAAGGCCGCCGCCAAGCGGCGCATGCTGGAGGCCGGTGTACCCTGCGTGCCCGGCTATCAGGATGACGACCAGGACCCCCAACGCCTGCGCAAGGAAGCCGCAAAGATCGGTTATCCGGTGCTGATCAAGGCCGCCGCCGGCGGTGGCGGTCGCGGCATGCGGCTGGTCAGTGACGAGGCCGGCTTCGATGATGCGCTGGAATCGGCTCGCTCCGAGGCGCGCAACGCCTTTGGCGATGACACCCTGATTCTGGAGCGTGCGGTGCAGTCGCCCCGCCACGTGGAGGTTCAGGTCTTCGCCGACACCCATGGCAATGTGATCCATCTCGGCGAACGTGACTGCTCCGTGCAGCGTCGCCACCAAAAGGTCATCGAGGAGGCGCCGGCCCCCGGTGTGACACCGGAGCTGCGCGCGGCCATGGGCGAGGCCGCCTGCCAGGCGGCGCGGGCCATCAACTACGTGGGCGCCGGCACCATCGAGTTTCTGCTTGATCGCAGCGGCGAGTTCTTCTTCATGGAGATGAACACCCGCCTGCAGGTGGAGCACCCGGTGACCGAGTTGGTCACCGGCCAGGACCTGGTCGCCTGGCAGCTTGATGTGGCGGCGGGTCATCCCTTGCCGCTGAGCCAGGAACAGGTAGCGCTGCGCGGTCACGCGATGGAAGTGCGCCTCTACGCCGAGGACGCCGGCCAGGACTTCCTGCCGCAGAGCGGCCGCCTGCTGGCCTGGCAGCCGCCCGCCGGTGCCGGGGTGCGCGTGGATGCGGGGATTGCCGCCGGCTTTGAGGTCAGCCCCCACTACGATCCCATGATCGCCAAGATCATCGCCTTCGGTGACGACCGCGACAGTGCCCGCCGTCGCCTGCGCAACGCGTTGGCGGAAACCGTGGTGATCGGTCCGGTGACTAATCGCCTGTTCCTGATGGATTGCCTGGAGCACCAGACCTTCGCCGCCGGCGAGGCCACCACGCACTTCATAGGCGATGCCTTTGCCGACGGCTGGCACTGGCCCGAGCCGTCCCACAGCTTCAGGGCGCTGGGCTCCGCGCTGCTTTATCACCTGCAACGCACCCCGCAACCGGTACTGCTCGCCGACTGGCACAGCATCGGCGTGTGCGAGCGTCCGCTGCGCGCGCGGGCAGGCGAGACCACCTTTGCCGCCACCATCATGCCGCGTGGCGACGACACCTACGGTGTGCGGCTGGGCGAGGAAGACATCGAGGTGGCGCTGCTGGCGCTGAGCGACGACCGGGTCCGCTGCATGGTGGGCGGCGTGGAAAGCGTGGTGCACATGGCGCGCGAAGGCGACCTGCTCTATCTGCAGGCCGAGGGCGAGGAGAGCGTATTCGAGGATGTGCTGCTGTCGCGGGCGGCCGGCGTCGGTGATGCGGCGGGTGACGGCAGTGTGCGCGCGCCCATGAATGGCGCCATCATCGCCGTGCATGTGGCCGCCGGCGAAGAAGTGACTCGTGGCCAGCGTCTGGCCGCGCTGGAAGCCATGAAAATGGAGCATGTGCTCAAGGCGCCCGTGGATGGCGTGGTCAAAAAGGTGAACATCAAAACCGGCGACCAGGTTGCTACGCGCCAGGTGCTGGTCGAGATTGAAGCCGCTGGCCAGCCCGGCGATTGAGTTCACCCTGAGGTAACTTCCGGCGCGGGAGTTTGCAGGGGACAGTGGACGGTGAAAAGTGGAAAGTGAAATGTGAAATGTGAAATGTGAAACGTACGAGTCACCTTTCACTTTTCACTTCTCACTTTTCACGTACTACCCTTCACCATACTGGCATCGCGACGATGTCTGGTGGATGATGGGGCGAGCTTGCGTTATCGCGCGGCGTCGACACTTCAGCAAGGGAATCGAATATGAAGCAGTTACTGACACTGGCCGTGATCAGCTTGTTGATGGTCGGTTGCGCCCGAGACGAGGCAGCCACCGCGCCGGTGATGGACGAGGCTACCGCGCAGGCGTTGCAGGAGGCGCTGGCCGGTGAGCATCGCAGCGAGACCAATCGCGCGCGTGACGTGTACCGCAATCCGGCCGAGACGCTGGCCTTTTTCGGCCTGCGCCGCGACATGACCGTGGTTGAAATACTCCCCGGTGGTGGCTGGTACACCGAAGTGCTGGCGCCGGTGTTGCGCGACGAGGGCCTGCTCTATGCCGCGCATTTCCCGGCGGATACCGACATCGCCTTCTATCAGCGCCTGCTCGGCGATTATCGCGACAAGCTCGACGCCAATCCGGACGTCTATGGCGAGGTGCAAGTCACCGCCATGGCGCCGGGCACCGGCGCCGAGATCGCCCCGCCCGGGTCCGTCGATATGGTGCTGACCTTCCGCAGCGTGCACGGCTGGATTCGCGACGGCAACGCGGAAGAGGCCTTCGCCAACATGGCCCGCGCGCTCAAGCCGGACGGCGTGCTTGGGGTGGTGCAGCATCGAGCCGGCGACGATATGCCGCCGGAGGGCGAGGAGCGTAACGGCTACGTGCACGAGGACAAGGTTATCGCTCTGGCCGAAGCCGCCGGCCTGACCCTGGATGGACGCGCCGGGATCAACGCCAATCCCGCCGATACCCGCGATCACCCCGAGGGCGTGTGGACCCTGCCGCCCAGCCTGCGGCTGGGTGACGAGAATCGCGAGCACTACGAGGCCATTGGCGAAAGCGATCGCATGACCCTGCGCTTTATCAAATAGCCGCCCGGTGCCGGGGTTGCCGTTGATGCACGCGCACTGGCTGCAACACGTGCCGTTCGAAGGGCCGGGCGCTATCGCGCCCTGGCTGGAATCGGCCGGCTACACGCTGGAGTCCACCCGCCTGGATCTGGGCGAGCCATTGCCGGCGCCCGAAGCGCCGGACTTTGTTGTGATCATGGGTGGCCCCATGAGCGTGAACGATGAGGCCACCTACCCCTGGCTGGCCGCCGAGAAGGCCTTTGTGCACGAGGTCATCCAGGGCGGCACCCCGGTGCTGGGCGTGTGCCTGGGCGCCCAGCTCATTGCCGCCGCTATGGGTGGCCGCGTCTACCCGGGCACGGAGCCGGAGATCGGCTGGTTCCCCGTGCACGGCGTGGCGCCCGCTACGCCGGACGTGCTCGCCCTGCCCGCCACCTTCGAGGTTTTTCACTGGCACGGTGAGACCTTCAGTCTGCCGCCCGGCGCGGTGCGCCTGGCGAGCAGCGAAGCGTGCGCCACTCAGGCGTTTCAGCTGGGCCGTCACGTGATCGGCCTGCAGTTTCATCTGGAGACTACGCCGACCTCGGCGCAAGCGCTGGTGGAGAACTGCCGCGACGCGTTGCATCCGCCACGCCGCTTCGTGCAGGCGGAGGCCGATATTCTGGCGGCGCCGGAGGCGCGGTACCGCGAAGCCCATTGGCTGCTGAGCAAGGTGCTCGCTTTTTTGCTTGGCACCACGGAGCGCGCCCGCCCATGATCTCTCACCCGCCGTTGGTTTTTCCGGCTGGCCAGACTCGGGTTACAGCGCCTTCCGGCGCCGCATAAACAACCCGAGCATAATCAGCCCGCCCGTCACGATCAGACCGACGACCAGCCACGGCGCGGCCCGTTGCAGCATACGCATGCGGGTGGCATGCGCCATGCGTTCCACCGGCGTATATCCGGTGGGGACCTCGAGTACGCCGGCGTATTCCTTGTAGGCGGCGTATTCGTCGATCAGTTCCGCGAGCAGTTCGGGGCGTGCTTGGGCGAGGTTGCTGGTTTCTCCGGGGTCGCTGGCGATGTTGTAGAGGTGCCATTCGCCGTCGCCCAGGGGCGGGCGGTTGCGGACCAGTTTGTAGTCGCCGCGGAAGACTGCGGCGTGGCCCATGGCTTCCATGCCGATGACGTCGTCGGGGCCGTAGACGGCATTGGCTTCGCCCCTGAGCACGCGGTGCAGCGGGCGGCCGTCGAAGGTTTGTAGTGGACGGCCGTTGACCTCTGCGGCCGGCGTGGTGCCGGTCAGTTCCAGCAGGGTGGGGGTGATGTCGGTGGCGAAGGAGAAGGCGTCGGTGACACCCTGTTCGATGCCGGGGCCGGCGACGATCAGGGGGACGCGCATCCCGCCTTCGCCGGCGTAGAACTTGAAGAAGGCGCCGGGGGAGGCTGCGGCGCTGGCGAATTCGGGGCCGATGAAGACGAAAGAGCCCTTTTCGCCCAGGGTGTCGTAGTCGCGGTGATAGCCGGTGAGCTTCATCCACGGCTTGAACATGCGGTGATCGGTGGGGCGGTTGGGCTCGGGGCCGTTGTCGGAGAGCACCATGAAGAGGGTGTTGTCGTACTCGCCGATTTCGCGCAGGTATTCGATGAGGCGGCCGATGTGGTGGTCCATGGCATCCATCATGCCGGCATTGACAGCCATGCTTTTGGCGAGCATGGCCTGTTCATCCGCGTCGTGGCTGTCCCATTCGGTCAGTCCGTCGGGCATGGGGCCGAGTTCGGCGCCCTCGGGGATCAGGCCGAGTGCCCTGGTGCGCTCAAAGCGCGCCTGGCGGATGGGCTCCCAGCCGTCATCGTAGACGCCGGCGTATCTTTGGGTGAATTCGCGCGGGGCCTGTACGGGGATGTGCACGGCGAGGAAGCCGACGAAGGCGAGAAAGGGTGCGTCGCTGTCGGCGTCTTCAGCCAGGTAGTCGATCATCCGGTCGACGAGGAACTCGGAGGAATAGAAGTCATCCGGCAGGCTTGCCTCGTGGTCGTCCTCAAACCACGGGGCGCGATCGTAGTAGGCCAGGTAGGGGCGGTCTTCCCAGTTGTCGGCGCCGGACGCGTCGAGGATGAAGGAGCGATCAAAGCCGCGCGCCACCGGCAGTGTGTCTGCGGTATGGCCGAGGTGCCACTTGCCGGTGATGTAGGTGCGGTAGCCGTCCGCGCCGAGCAGCTCGCCCATGGTGATGACTTCGTCGTTCAGGCGACCGAGGTAGGCGTGGTGGCCTTCGTGCTCGATGGGCAGGGTTTCCGGCAGATTGCCAACGCCGGCGCGGTGGCTGTACACGCCGGTCATCAGCATGGCGCGCGTGGGGGCACACACCGGCGCGACATGGAAGTTGCTGAATATCTTGCCGCGCTGCGCCAGTGAGTCGATGTGCGGGGTGCGGATTTCGCTGCCGTAGGCGCCGAAATCACTGAAGCCGGCATCGTCTACAACAAGCACCACCACATTGGGACGTTCGGCGGCGGACAGGGTGCAAAACAGCAGGGTCAGCGCGGCGGTCAGGCGTGCCGCCACGCGGGTGCGCAGGTCGGTCATTGTGTTCCCCTCGACAGCTTTTTCTGCTTTCCTGAAATTCTGTCACAGATCGTGAGGTGGACGCCAGACTGGAGGGGAGGCTGAAGGGGCTACTGTGTGTCGGTCTGGTCAGTGGGTGTGTCACCCTGCATGGACCGCGTGTACCGGAGGCCGGCTCGGGTCACAACGGTTTGAGGCCGGCCTCGATGTCTTCGCGGCGGTGTTCGAGGAAGGGCGGCAGGACCAGCTTCTCGCCCAGGGTTTCCATGGGTTCGTCCACGTCGAAGCCGGGGCCGTCGGTGGCGATCTCGAAGAGGATGCGGTTGGGCTCGCGGAAGTACAGGCTGCGGAAGTAATAGCGATCCACCGGTCCGCTGGACGGCAGGCGCACCTGCTGCAACCGCTCGGTCCAGTGGTCATAGGCGTGATCGGGAATACGAAAGGCCACGTGATGCACGCCGCCGGCGCCTTCGCGTGCCATGGGCAGGTGCGGTTGCACGGCTACATGCAATTCCGCCGCCGGTCCGCCGTCGCCCATCTGGTAGACGTGCACCAGGCTTTGTTCATCGTCACTCAGGCGGTACTCGCGCACTGCCTGCATTTGCATCAGTTGGGTCAGCACCACGTCGATGGCGGTGGTGTCGGGTACGCTGATCATGATCGGGCCCAGTCCGCGGATCTGGTGTTCCGGCGGCACCGGGCTTTGCTCCCAGGGGTGCGCCGAACCTTGCCCGCCGTCATCCACAAGACTCAGGCGTTGTCCTTCGGGATCCTCGAAATCCAGCGTCAGCCGGTGGTCACGCTCGATGATGCCGTGCTGCGTTACACCCTCGGCGGCCAGTCGCTGTTGCCACCATTGCAGCGTGGCCTCGCCGGCAACGCGGAAGCCGGTGAGGCAGATGCTGCGGGTGCCGCGCTGTTCCGGCGGTGCGGGGAAATCGAAGAAGGTGATGTCGGTGCCGGGCGATGCCTTGCCGTCGCCGTAAAACAGGTGGTAGGCGGTAACATCGTCCTGGTTGACGGTTTTCTTGACCAGCCGCAGACCGAGCACGCGGGTATAGAAATCCACGTTATCCGCCGCGCGGGCGGTAATTGCGGTGAGATGATGGATGCCGGTCAGTTGCATTCAGCCTCCGGGGGCGCTGGCGCGTTGCTCAAAATGTCTGCCGCTGCGGGTTTTGACCGCCCGTCGTGCTGACGGGTTCACGGCTCGGCCAGAAACAGATCCGGATCGACCATGGTGCCGTTGAGGCTCACGCTCCAGTGCAGGTGTGCGCCGGTGACGCGGCCGGTGGTGCCCACGGTGCCCAGTTGGGTGCCTGCGTCTACCCAGTCACCCGGTTCCACGTCGATCTGGTCCATGTGGCAGTACATGGTGACCAGCCCCTGGCCGTGGTTGATGAATACCGTCTTGCCGTTGAAGTAGTAGTGGCCGGTATCCACCACGCGGCCGGCGGCCGGGGCGGTAATCGGCGTGCCCGTGGGCACGGCGATATCCAGGCCGCTGTGGGGGCGGCGCGGTTCATCGTTGAAGTAGCGGCGCAGGCCGAAGGGACTGCTGCGCGGGCCTTCTACCGGGTACGGGAAGGCCATGGTGTCCGTCTTGACTTCGTCCGTCCATACATCCAGCGCGGTGCGGATACGGCGGCTCTCGCGACCGATGCGCTCCAGATCCTCGGCGCTGGGATGGACCATGCGCCGCTCCACTTGCAGGCGCTGCTCTTCGTACTGCTTGTCGCGCACATCGAAGTGAATGCGCTGTCGGTTGTCGTCACCGTCACGCAGCTCGACGAAGTGCCGGCCTTCGCCAAGGCTGAGCGGGATGCCGATGACCGCGATCCATTCCCCATCGATCTCGCGCACCATGGCCGTGCGCCCGTTGAAGTGGATTTCCTGTTCCGGAGCAAAGCCGGTGTCGGCCAGTGGGATGTGCGCTACCCCGCCGGGTACCGGATCATGGCGAGGCAGGTCGCTGGCGGAGACCGTTGTGCAAACAGCCAGCACTGCCAGGCCGAATGTGGCAAGGCTGATGTGGAGCCTGTTCATGACGATCCTCCGGTGGTCACAGGGGTCTGGCGCGTTTCGCGTACTTCACAGAGTAGTTCACCGCGCGCCAGTCGCACAGCGAGTTCTTCGCCGGCGTTGACGGTGGCGGCGTCGCTGATCACGCGGCCGTCCGCGGGGCGCCGGGCAATAGCGTAACCGCGGTCCAGTGTCGCCAGCGGGCTGACCGTGGACAGGGCGCGTGCGGCCACGGCAAGTCGTTGCGCGGCATGTTCCCGGGCTTGCCGGGCCGCGGCATGCAGGCGCGTGCGCTGATGCGCCAGGTTGTCGCGCAATGCACGCAACTGGCGCTGCGGCGAATGTGCGCGCAACTGCGCGCGCGCCGCTTGTACGCGCTGCTCGCCCAGATGCAGCCGGGCGCGGGTGGCGCGCTCCAGGCGCAGCGAGAGTTCGTCCAGCCGTTGCATCTGCTGGCTGATGCGGCGGCCCGGATGGCAGGTGGCCAGGCGCTGTTCCAGGCTGCGCGTGCGCGTGTGGCCTTCATTGAGCAGGCGCTGCCCGGCCCGCACCAGGCGTTGCGACATCACCGCCACGCGCTGCGCCAGTTCGGCGCGATCGGGGGTGACCGCCTCGGCCGCGGCGGATGGTGTGGGCGCGCGCCGGTCGGCGACGAAATCGGCAATGGTGAAGTCCACTTCATGACCGACGCCGGCCACGGTGGGAATGGCGCAGGCGTGCAGGGCGCGTGCCACGGCCTCGTCGTTGAATGACCACAGGTCTTCCAGTGAGCCGCCGCCGCGCGTCAGGATCAGCACATCGCATTCGCGGCGCTCACCGGCCACCCGCAGGGCCTCCACGATCTGGCCCGGCGCCTCGGCACCCTGTACCGCCACCGGATAGATGATCACCGGGATGGCAGGGAAGCGCCGCCGCAGCACGTGCAATACATCGCGCACGGCCGCGCCGCTGGGGGATGTGATGACGCCTATACAGCGCGGCAGCCAGGGCAGTGGCTGCTTGTGCCGTTCGTCGAACAGGCCCTCGGCGGCGAGCCGCCGCTTGAGCTCTTCCCAGGCCTGGCGCAGCGCGCCTTCGCCGGCCGGTTCGAGCTGGCGCACGATCAGCTGGAACTCGCCGCGTGCCTCATACAGGCTGACATTGGCGCGGATGCGCACCTGCATGCCGTCTTCCGGTCGGCACTGCACGCGCAGATTGTGCTGGCGGAACATGGCGCAGCGCACCTGGGCGCGGTCGTCCTTGAGCGAGAAGTACCAGTGGCCGGAAGCCGGCCGCGCCAGGTTGGAAAGCTCACCCTCCACCCAGATGGCGGAAAACCCCGACTCGAGCAGACCGCGGGCCTCGGCGTTGAGGCGCGAGACGCGGTAGACCGGCTCTTCCGGCGGCAGCTGCGGCGCTGCGTGGTTGGTGGGGGATGTCCTCATGCACCCATCATAGCCCGGGGGGCGGGGGTGGCAAAGGGGTGCGCCCGCAGCCCGTCGCCGGCTGCTG
This sequence comes from Gammaproteobacteria bacterium, assembly GCA_007134115.1. Classification (GTDB taxonomy): domain Bacteria; phylum Pseudomonadota; class Gammaproteobacteria; order UBA5335; family SLRW01; genus SLLK01. The sequence continues at coordinate 12,626 of SLLK01000360.1, forward strand.
CAGCGGCGGCGCCCACGGGGGTCTGTATAGCCGTTGGTCGCGCGCCGGTTTACCGTAGAGCAGCGCATCTCTATAATGTGCGCACTCAGCCGCGCGCTGCCAGACCTCAGGCGGACACCCCGAATGCGAATTGCTCAGGAAGCCCTTACTTTCGACGACGTACTACTCCTCCCGGACTACTCCGAAGTACTGCCCCGCGAAGTTGACCTGCGAACCTGGATTACCCGCGAGATCCAGCTCAACGTGCCCGTGGTCTCCGCGGCCATGGACACCGTGACCGAGTCGCGGCTGGCCATCGCGCTGGCGCAGGAAGGCGGGCTTGGCGTGATCCACAAGAACATGACCGCCGAACAGCAGGCGCGTGAAGTGGGGATCGTCAAAAAGTATGAAAGCGGGGTGATCAAGAACCCCGTGACCACCTCGCCGCAGACCAGCATCCGCGACCTGATTGAACTCACGAAACGCGAGAAGATATCCGGCGTGCCGGTGGTCGAGGGCAAGGATCTGGTGGGTATTGTGACCAGCCGGGACCTGCGCTTTGAAACCTCGCTGGACCGTCCCGTATCCACGGTAATGACCAACAAGGACCGGCTGGTCACGGTACGCGAAGGTGCGGGCACAGACGAGGTGCAGGCGCTGCTGCACAAGCATCGCATCGAGAAGATTCTGGTGGTCAATGAAGCCTTCGAACTGCGCGGCATGATCACCGTCAAGGACATACAGAAGGCCACAGACTTTCCGTTCGCCGCCAAGGATGAGCAGGGCAGTCTGCGCGTGGGCGCTGCGGTAGGCACCGGTCCGGACAGCGAAGAACGACTGGCCGTGCTCAGTGCCGCCGGCGCTGACCTTGTGGTGGTGGATACCGCCCACGGTCACTCCAAAGGCGTGGTCGATCGGGTGCGCTGGATCAAGAAGCATTATCCGGAGATTCAGGTCATCGCCGGCAACGTGGCCACCGCCGACGCGGCCCAGGCGCTGGCCGGGGCCGGCGTGGACGGCGTCAAGGTCGGTATCGGGCCTGGCTCCATCTGTACCACGCGAATCGTGGCCGGCGTGGGTATGCCGCAGATTTCGGCGGTGGCTAACGTGGTTGAA
>SLLK01000286.1 GCA_007134115.1 Gammaproteobacteria bacterium
CATGAGCCTGGTCTATACCACGCTGCTCTCGCTGGTGCCGCTGCTGGCCCTGAGTTTTTCGGTGCTCAAGGCCTTCGGCGTGCACCACCGCTTCGAACCCCTGTTGCTGAATCTGATGGCCCCGCTGGGCGCACGCGGCGAGGAAATCGCGGTCAATATCATCGGTTTTATTGAGAACATGCGGGTGGGCGTGCTGGGTTCGATCGGCCTGGCGCTGCTGATCTATACCGTGATCACCCTGGTGCAGAAGGTCGAGAACAGCTTCAATTACATCTGGAAAATCCGTCATGCCAGAACACTGAGCGAACGCTTCAGCGATTATCTCAGCGTGATCCTGATCGGCCCGCTGCTGGTAATCACGGCGCTGGGTATATCGGCCTCGGCGATGAGCACGACCGTGATGCAACGGGTAGCCGAGATCGAGCCCTTTGGCAGCGGCATCTACTTTGCCAGTCTGCTGGCGCCCTACGTCATGGCGTGGGCGGCGTTTACCTTCACCTATTCGTACATTACAAATACGCGCGTGCGTTTCCATGCGGCGGCGGGAGGCGGCCTGGTCGCGGCCTTGCTATGGAAGTCGGTGGGTTACGTGTTTGCGTCCTTCGCCGCCGGCTCGACGCGCTTTGATGCGGTGTACTCCAGCTTTGCCATTCTCATCCTGCTGCTGATCTGGGTCTACCTGACCTGGCTGGTACTGCTGATTGGCTCGCAGGTGGCCTTCTATCTGCAGCATCCGCGTTTCGTCAGCCGCGAGTCCCAGGATCGGCTGCGCGCGGAGGCCGAGAACGAGGCACTGGCGCTGTCGATCATGTACTGGGTGGGTCACAATTTCATGCGCCGGCTGCCGCCGTGGACGCTGGAAGACCTGGCCGACCGTATGGGGGTGCCCAGCTACCGCCTCGGCGACCTGGTGGAAAAGCTCATCGCCCGGGACCTGCTGGTGGAGACCCGTCGCCAGCACACCGGATTCCAGCCAGGGCGCGACCCGGCGGATATGGGGCTGCAGGAAATACTGGATTGCATCAGGCAGCCAGACACAGACCTGCCGACGAAGAAGTTGCCGCCGCCGGTGGCGGACGCCTACAGCGCCATAGAAGGCGCCATCAGCCAGTCCCTGAAGGGCCGCACCTTGCGCGATTTACTTGCGGCCAAGTGAGCACCGTGCCTGCAAAGCCGCGCCCTGTCGCTGATTCAGCGCCGCTGATCCGTCAGCGGCGCGCTTTAATGGTGCATGCCGGAACGGCGGCTTAGCATGAGTATACGAGCCCGCGCCAGAGTGGCGGGACAGGGCGAGATGGAGAGCAATCAATGCGAGTGCTGGTAGCCGATGACAGCCCGACCAGCCGGCGCGTGGTCCAGACGCATATCGAACGCATGGGCCATGAGGTGCTGGTCGCAGAAGGCGGTGACCAGGCGCTGGAGATGTTCCTCGACCGGCGCCCGGATCTGGTGCTGCTGGATGTCATCATGCCCGGCCGCAGCGGTTTCGATATCGCCCGTGAAATGCGCCAATCCCGCCGCCATGACTGGATCCCGATCATTTTCCTCAGCGGCATGATCAAGGATCAGGATATCGCCGACGGTATTGATGCGGGCGGCGACGACTATCTCACCAAACCGGTCAACCCGGTGGTGTTACGCGCCAAGATGCTCGCCATGCAGCGCATTTCCGACATGCGCCACCAGCTCGCCGAGGCAAACCGTCAGCTGGCGCACCAGTCCAACCACGACGCCCTGACCCAGCTGGCCAATCGTCGTTCGCTGGACGAATACCTCAGCAAGCAATGGTCAAGCGCGGTACGCCATGGCAGCCGGCCGTTGTCGCTGGTCATGCTGGATGTGGACTATTTCAAGAATTACAACGACCACTATGGCCACCAGGCCGGTGATGAATGCCTGGTGCGAATTGCCGAAACACTCAAGGCAAACCTCCAGCGCGGCGAAGACATGGCGGCGCGCTTTGGCGGCGAGGAGTTCATCGTCATCCTGCCGGAGACGCCCATCGAAGGCGCCGTGCTGGTGGGCGAACGGATTCGCAACGACGTGCGCGACCTGGCCATTCCCCACCAGCACACCAGGCTGGACGTCAAGCGCGTCACGGTAAGCGTCGGCGTCGCCTCGACCGTGCCCCGCAGTACACTCTCGCTGGAACAGCTGCTGGGCCTTGCCGACAAGTCGCTCTACGAGGCCAAGGGCGCGGGTCGCGACTGCGTACGCTCCCGCGTGCTTGAAACGCCGGACGACGTCCGCACCTGAATACCCTCCCTGTCTGCCCAAACCCCGCGTGAAACCTGCCCGTTACAGGCCCTCGCTGTGTCTGCGCGCGGCGCTTTATTCCTCGCGGTGTACAAGTCATGTATAAGTATTGTACTATTCGTACAACTTATAAGCATTCTTGTACAACCGAACAGGAGACATCCCATGGTCGCACTCGCGGTACTGCACGAAACACTCCCCGCCTATATGGAGAAAACCGGCAACTCTGAAGAGAACAAGCATTTCCGCATGGTCTACCACAATGTGGACCCGGACATTTACCGCAGGGAAGCTGGCGCTACGCGGCCGGATGTGCTGATACTGGACCTCAATTTGCTGGGTCCGGAGCCGGTACAGGCAATTGAAAAGATCGAACGCGAGATCAACCCCGAAGCTACGGTGATTGTTTATTCCTTCACCAAGTGGAGCCTGCTGGAAAGTCTGCGTGGCGATGGTCGCCACATCATCAGAGCGCCGGTAAGCGTACGCGCCTTGCGCGCCAGCCTCGTCAACCTGATCGTGAGGGATATTATGAGCGGAGGAAACCCGAGCAAGGACAAAACCACCGCCACGGCGGCCACCGGGGTGCCGGCGGGCAGCGCGCCGCGACGCCAATACAGCGAAATGCAGCTGGCGCGTTTGCAGGAAATCCGCACCGAAGTCGACTGCGAATGCCCCAACCAGGTGGCGGATCTGATCATCAACCTCAACGCGTTCGAGGATTACTCGAAGCACTGCGAGAACAAGAACGAGGCCGACGCCAAAGTGCACGCCATGCTCTATCGCGCCACCGGTCATGCACGAGCCATCATGGAATCAGCGATGCAGGAACTCCTCGAGTTCGAGAAAATCGATATTATTGATACACCGGAAGTGCCGCCAACAGGATCCGCCGGGCGGTAATGGCGGCGACTGCGGTGCCACGGCCACCCCGACAACGAGCCGTGTCGCCGAACGAGCGGGAGGGTCGTATGGTCGATGAAAGCGTACGTCGCGCCATGGAACGCTGGCCGGACGTGCCACCCACCTTCGGGTGGCTGGCGCTAAACCGGCGCGGGCAATGGCTGCTTGAAGGCGACAAGCGCATCACCCATCATCGCACCGTGGACTTCATTGGCCGCAACTATCTGTGCGACGAAGACGGCCGCTGGTACTTCCAGAATGGCCCCCAGAAAGTCGTGGTGAAGCTGGACTACACCCCGTGGGTGGTGCGCCTGCAAGGCGATATGGCGCCCGGGGAACCCGGCTCACTGGTGACCCACACCGGCGTGGAAGTATCACGCCTGCACAGCGCCTGGCTGGACGAGGAAGGCTCCATGCTGGTGGAAACCGATGCCGGCATCGCACTGGTCGAAGACCGTGATCTGCCGGCGATGACCGGCGCGCTGGTGGCCGCCGATGGTCAGCC
>SLLK01000390.1 GCA_007134115.1 Gammaproteobacteria bacterium
CTGCAGCGCGGGCGTTTTCGGCGTTCAGACACCCGCCAAAAACCGGACCGTGAAGGCCGCCAGGAATGGCGGCCTTCACGCGTGGCCGTACACGACCGCCCGGCCTGTATCCCGGGTTCGCCCCCCGGCATTGGCCTGCCTGGCGCTTCACCAGAACTTGCCAGCCCGTACCCCGAATGAGCTATGCTCCACGAGCCTTCATGGCTGGCTTCAGATTGTCGTCTGAGAACCGAACACTGAGAACTGAAAACTCCGTACCCCCGCGCCCCGCCGCGGGCAAGGCTGCACAAGTGAAAAAACTCCTGATCGCCAACCGCGGCGAAATCGCCATCCGTATCGCCCGCGCCGCCGCCGAATCCGGTATCGCGACGGTGGCCATATATGCCGCCGAGGACGCGACCTCGCTGCATGTGCGCATGGCCGACGAGGCCATCCCCCTGCCGGGCAAGGGCGTCTCCGCCTACCTGGACGGGGCCGCTATTGTCGATATTGCAAGACAAAGCGGCAGCGACGCCATTCATCCCGGCTACGGTTTTCTTGCCGAGAACGCCGACTTCGCCCGCCAGTGTGACAAGGCCGGCCTCACCTTTGTGGGTCCCACCCCGACACAGCTGGAACAGTTCGGAGACAAGGCACGGGCCCGCGAGCTGGCGGTACGCTGCGAGGTGCCCCTGTCGCCGGGCACCCAAGGGGCCGTCTCGCTCAAACAGGCCCGGAAGTTCCGCGACTCGCTGGGCAAGGATGCCGCGGTGATGATCAAGGCCATTGCCGGGGGCGGCGGTCGCGGGATGCGCGCGGTGCGCGCCGGGGACGATTTCGACGCGGCCTGGGAACGCTGCAGATCGGAAGCCGACGCCGCCTTCGGCTCAAACGCGCTGTACGTGGAACGCCTGATCGAACGCGCGCGCCATATTGAAGTGCAGATCATCGGTGACGGCAGCGGTGAAGTCAGCCACCTCCACGAACGTGACTGCACCCTGCAACGGCGACACCAGAAACTGGTCGAGATTGCCCCGGCACCGAGTCTCCCGGCCGCGCTGCGCGAACGCCTGACCGCAGCCGCCGTGCGCATGGCGCAGGAGGCGCGGTACCTGTCGCTGGGCACCTTCGAGTTTCTGGTCGACATGGACCGCGCCGAAGATGATCCGCTGGCGTTCGCCTTCATGGAAACCAACCCGCGGCTGCAGGTTGAACATACCGTCACCGAAGCCGTCACCGGCATTGACCTGGTCCGCGCCCAGCTTGCGCTCGCCGAAGGCCGTTCATTGCAGCAACTGGGATTGAGCCAGGACGCCATTCCCGCGCCGCGAGGCCACGCCGTGCAATTGCGCATCAATATGGAAACCATGGACGCCGAGGGTCAGACACGCCCCTCCGGCGGTACCCTGCGTGCTTTTGACGTCCCTGCCGGACCCGGCATCCGCGTGGATACCTTCGGTTATACCGGCTACACCACCCACCCGGGCTTCGACTCGCTGCTCGCCAAGCTGATCGCCCATGAGCCGGGCCCCGATTACGCCACGGCGGTAGCCCGCGCCTACCGCGCCTTGTGCGAGTTCCGCATTCACGGCGTGGAGACCAACATACCGCTGCTGCTCAACCTGCTGAGTGCACCTGACGTCAAGGACAATCAGGTGAGTACCCGCTTCGTGGAACAAAACGCGGCAAGCCTGGCGACCCCGGCCCCTGAACGGCACCGCGCGCGCTATTTTGCCGCGGAGGAAACGGCCACCGACCACACTGCCGGCCAGGGCGCCGAGGTGGCAGGACCCCCCGGCACAACCGCGGTCCGCGCCCTGATGCAGGGCCGGGTGGTCGCCATCGAGGTGGCCGAAGGCGATCAGGTGCACGCCGGCCAGCAGGTGGCGGTGATCGAGGCGATGAAAATGGAGCACCTGGTCAACGCCCCGGTCAGCGGCATCGTGCGCTCTGTGGCCTGCGCGCCCGATGACAATGTATTTCATGGCCAGCCGCTGCTGTTTCTGGAGGAAGCCGAAGTCGCGGCCGGCGAGGAACAGCAGGCCACCGAAGTCGACCTTGACCATATACGCCCGGACCTCGCCGAGGTGATGGAACGCCATCGGCTGGGACTCGATGAAGCACGGGCGGCAGCAGTAGAAAAGCGTCACCAGCGTGGCCAACGCAGCGCACGTGAAAACATCGCGGACCTGGTCGACGAAGACAGTTTCATTGAGTACGGGGCCCTGGCCATCGCCGCCCAGCGCCGGCGGCGCGAGGTGGATGATCTGATCCGCAACACGCCCGCCGACGGCATGATCGCCGGTGTGGGCAGCGTCAACGGGGCACTGTTTGGCGATGACAATGCCCGTTGCATGGTGCTGTCCTACGATTACACCGTACTCGCCGGCACCCAGGGCTTCTTTAACCACAAGAAGAAGGACCGCATGCTGCAACTGGCGCGGGAGTGGCGCCTGCCGGTGGTGCTCTTCGCCGAGGGCGGCGGCGGTCGCCCGGGTGATACCGATGTGCCGGCAGTCGCCGGGCTGGATACCACCTCCTTTCTGCAATATGCGCGGCTCAGCGGTGAAGTGCCCCTGGTAGGCATTGTGTCGGGGCGCTGCTTCGCCGGTAACGCCGCCCTGCTCGGCTGCAGCGACGTGATCATTGCCACACGCGACGCCAACATCGGCATGGGCGGTCCGGCCATGATCGAGGGCGGCGGCCTGGGCGCCTACCGCCCCGAGGAAGTGGGCCCCATCGAGGTTCAAACCGCCAACGGCGTGGTCGACATCGCGGTCGCCGACGAAAGCGAAGCGGTGGCCGCGGCACGTCAGTACCTGTCCTACTTTCAGGGCGACATCGGGGCCTGGGAATGCGCCGATCAGCGCCACCTGCGTCGCGCCATCCCGGAGAATCGGCTGCGCGTCTACGATATACGCAATGTGATCCACACGCTGGCCGACGCGGGCTCGGTGCTGGAACTGCGACGGCACTACGGACAGGGCATCATCACCGCCCTGGTGCGTATTGAGGGTCGCGCCGTGGGACTGATCGCCAACGACCCCACCCAACTGGGCGGCGCCATCTACGCCGAGGCCGCGGACAAGGCCGCCCGCTTCATGCAATTGTGCGACGGATTCGGCCTGCCCATGGTCTCGCTGTGCGACACGCCTGGCTTCATGGTCGGCCCCGATGCAGAGAAATCGGCGCAGGTTCGACGCTTTTCGCGCATGTTCGTCACCGGCGCCAGCATGAAAGTGCCCGTTTTCACCATTGTACTGCGCAAGGGCTACGGCCTGGGCGCCCAGGCCATGGCCGCCGGCAGCTTTCACGCACCGCTGTTTATCGCTTCCTGGCCCACCGGCGAGTTCGGCGGCATGGGTCTGGAAGGCGCGGTGCGCCTGGGCTATCGCAAGGAGCTGGAAGCCGTGACTGACGAGCAGGAGCGCGACGCGCTGTTCCGTCAACTCGTCGACCAGTATTACGAGCACGGCAAGGCCACCAATATGGCCTCCTACCTGGAAATCGACGCAGTGATTGACCCGGTGGACACCCGCCGCTGGATCGTACGCGGTCTTAAATCGGTGCCCCCGCGAACCTTCCCGCCGGGCGGACGGCGACCGTTTATCGATACGTGGTAGCCCGCGCGCCCTTCGGGCGCGAGGGCGTTTTACGTATTAAGTATGTAAGTATTAAGGA
>SLLK01000307.1 GCA_007134115.1 Gammaproteobacteria bacterium
ACACTGGCTCATTCTGTCCAGATTGCTGCTTCGGGCCGGAACGGCCGGCAATCTGACCAACGATGCGCACCTGGCCGCGATTGCCATCGAGCACAATGCCTGCCTGTGCAGCGCCGACAACGATTTTCGTCGATTCGCCGACCTGAATTTCGAGAATCCCCTGGACGAATCTCGCCTCCAGGAGGAGTCAGCGCACTATTGAGGACCCACAACAAATCCTGGACAGGCATTGATTGAAATATTGAGCTCCGACATGTTGATTGAGTTGTGCTGAATGGTAAATCCACCACCGCTGGTTATCGAGAAGCCGTGGGCATTGTTCGCAATGGTGGCCGAGCCGAGCGCTGCGATATCGTGGGTGAAGTTATTGATGATCGAAAGGTTCGACGCTGGCGAGCTCGTACTGAGCTGAATGCCGCTCATTGCGGCGGCCGTTGACGGCGCGGAATAAATGCCGCGCATTCAGCACCGGAATGATCCTGCATATTCGGGCACAGATCCTGGAGGAGCGACCTGGAAACCTGCGAGTCACGGATTCTCCCATCACGGTTCAAAGCGATCCATGAACAGGGCATCGGCTGAACGAATGGAATAGCCACCAGCGGTGAAGATCACCGGATTGCCCGGCAAAGTAGTCAAGACGCCGCGTTGGCGGCCAGCAAGATCCAGCTCGTCGTTGTAGAAGCTGCCGTCACATTGAAAGGCGGGACTGGATATCGAAACCGTCCAATCTCCATTGGACGGCGCACCAAACTGAGGATTGTTGCCGTCTACCCGAAAGGCGCTGTTGGCTGCTGCCGTGACTGCGTCGGGGTCATGCGTGATCAGGCAGCTGACCTGATCGACTTCGGCCGTGTCGTCGAGCCGGAAATAGTCGCTGAAGTCATCGCCCGGTTGCCAGATGATGCTGGAGACCAGGTCCAATGGCGCGGTATTAACACCGGAACCTGCAATCCAGATCAGCTCACTGGGATTGCCAGAGGCCGAGGATACGTTGTTGGCAATGGTCGTCCATGCGATTCGCACCTCACCATTTCGCGAATTGCGCAATAGCCGGCGAATCTGGTTGTTGACGATCAGCGAAGAGGTGACCTGCAACGTTGGAATGGCGCTATCGGAGTTATTCTGAATATGAAAAATGCTGCTGGCTAGCGAGCCCAGATTATTCCTGATCACTGTCCGGTTGACCTTGACTTGAGCTCCAACGCCTACCGTGACAGCGACGCCGCTGATGAACCCATTCGGGGTCTCCGTCTGAGCGTTGCTCAGAAACTGCGAGCAGCCATCCGGTCCATTGGATATCGGACAGTTACCATCCTCAGAGTGGTCAACACTGAGCTTTGAAAAGTTGCTGGCTCGCAGGGCTGGAGAACTTCTGGCCAGGTTACCTTCCACATGGACGTCTCGCAACCAGACTTCCGTCGTGCTGTTCTCCGAATTGAGCGCCCCTCCAAAACCACCGTCAAGGACACTATTGCCGACGATATGTATCGCTTGATCAGGCGGCGAATAGTCGCGATTGCCGCCATCGATCTCCAGGATCGTACCTGAAGCGGCGCCAATCCCCCCGGCTCTTGGTTCCTGGGGACCAGGATCTTCCGCCCTGCCCTCGGCAACGTTGTCCTGAATGCCCTGCTCGGGACCGCCGGCATAAATGGCGACATCACAGCCGCTTAGCCACATTCCGCCTCCCCACCAGGCACGGTTGGCACGGATAAGCCCGGCGGTCATGATGATCTCGGGACGATCATCGTTCAGGTTCGAGCAGAAAACGCCGCCACCCAACCCGTCAGCACGGTTGCTGTCAATCAGCGGCCGGTAGTCGACGAGCTGCGCCGGCTCAAGCAGCACCTCCGATGAGCCGCTGACATAGAGGCCGCCACCATCACCCACAGCTTCGTTGTCGTAAATGCCTGCAAACACGGTGTTGCCTTCCCGCGCACCGGCTCGCAAGGTCAGGTCGCAGTCTTCCAGGTAGATGCCACCACCATTTTCAGTGGCCCGATTGCCTCGAATCAACCCGGCATTCAGTTCGATGACTCCGCGACGAACCGTGCCGGAGGATTCCTCGCAGTAGATACCACCGCCCAGACTCGCCTGATTGTTGAAGATCTCCGTGCCCGGAAAGTCGATCGAAATACGTTGCCCAATTGGTCCGTTCATGTAAATGCCACCTCCACGGCCCGTTGTCTCATTGCCGTGAATAAGCACATTTTCGAGTTTCAGATGGGTGCGGTTTCCCAAGCGGATGCCGGCGCCATCGCCCGAACCACTGGCGCCGGTGATTTCAAGGTTTATGAGCCTGAGTTCATAGCTTGTCGTACCGAAGCGGGTACTGATGGCGCGGCTGGTGTCGCGTCCCAGCGTGGTCCGCCCGCTGGGATTCAGTGAGGAGCAGGTCGGGAACCCTCCGCTAATGGTGACCGACTTCATATCGACGGTAATTTCTATGCCGTCATAAGACTGGTTGTTAGCCAACAGCACGGTGCCACCGTTGTCGACGTCATTGATGGCATCGGTCAGGCTGGTGGTATCGCAGGCCGGATCAGAGCCAACCGTGATGAACTGGGCGGCCGATAGTGGTCCGGCAAGGACAAAGGAAAGCACAGTCGTAATGCCGAATGTGAGAAGAACACTGAATGCTGAATGGTCTTGAGCTCTCATGATTGCAGTTTGTAACGCTGGCGACTACCTACCCCCTACGATATTTCCTCAAGAAACCTGCCAGCCAATGTTAAGGAACCTCTGAACTCAGAACTGTGGTCTTAAACTGCTTTTCGATTGCCGCTACGGTGATTCAAAGCGATCCTCGAAAATCCGATTCGATGGTAGCCAAACCGGTGTGGCTACGCCGACGTTGCCCTGATCATCGCTCGCCTGAACGAAGATCAGGCGATCCGGTCCGGTGTTGTCTTCCACGACCAGCGAGCCGCCAAAATTTGCCACGCTGCCTGCCTCGATCAGATCGAGGCTGAAAGTCTGATCGGCCAGGTGGGGGGGAAGGTCAATGCTGGCGACCACAGAAACGATCGGATGAATCGGGTCATGTTCCGGGGGTTCGGAGACATTGCCGCGAAAATAGCCGCTGGAATCGGCCACGCCGGCGATGCTGATCAGGCCGCCGGGCCCGGCAATCCCGGCGCTCAGCTCAATCACTTCCGGACCGGCCGGGGCCTGGTAGGGGCGCTCCGCGGCCTTTGCAGCATAAAGCAGCGCCTGAAAATTGTCTGGCCAGATGGTGTCTTCAAATTCTTGGCAAGACTGCAGGAAGTCTGTCCCGAGTTCCATGGTGTAGGCGGCTACGCCGAATTCGCCGTAAGCATAGTCGACCGTCGTCCCACCGGCCGGTCCGATCAGGTCCCAGCGGGCCACGGCATAGCTGGTATGAAAGCCAAGCTTGCGGCCGAGGATGGTCAGCTGGTCGTGATTGGGAGCGTTGTTTTCGTTCTGGCCGCCCAGGCCCTCCCAGGGCAGCAGAACCATCTGGCCAAACGAATGCAGTGACAGGAAGATGCCGCGGGTGTCGTTCGGGGCGGGCGTGGTCAGGTCGAAGCCGGACTCGGTGACCGGACGCTGGCGCTCAAAAACGATTTCAAAATAGTCCTGGATGGCCTGGGTTTCGGGTTCGGAGCCGGCGCTCGGGCCGCGATAGG
>SLLK01000284.1 GCA_007134115.1 Gammaproteobacteria bacterium
GCACGATAACGCTGGATGCCGCAAGTAATACGGCCAGCTTTGTGCCGGATAGTCACTTTACGGATGACACGCGCTATACGGTCACATTAACCACTGCCGTCCAAAGCGCAGAAGGTGTACCGCTGGAAGTCGATTATGTATGGCAATTTACAAGCTGTCACTTTGTCGATACGGAAGCGCCCGGTGTGCTGCGGACTGATCCGTCGGATGGTTCCAGTGATGTCGCAATCGATAAGAACATCAGTGTAACGTTCTCGGAAAGCGTCGATCCGGTCAGCGTGGATGCCGATACATTTACAGTGGCACCAAGCGCCGATTTGGCGGCCTTTGTAGAAGGGGTGATCAGTCTCAACAGAACCGGTACAACCGTAACATTCAGTCCAACGAATAATCTTGAGCCCAGTACAGCCTACACGGCGACGGTGACCACCGGGATCACTGACATGGCCATTCCTCCCGTCCCATTGAGCAATAATCAGGTATGGAACTTTGAAACGGGCGTTAGCGAATCGCTGGGACCGCCCCCTGTTGCTTTGGGAGCGGCTGGTGATTTCGTGATTCTGAGTCAGTCAGGGATCACGAATGTGTCTGTTTCCGAGATTACAGGCAATATCGGGTCCGCGCCGATTACGGCGGCTTCCATGGACTCGGTTACCTGTGCGGAGATTAGCGGCACCATTTACGGGGCTGATTCAGCCTATACCGGGAGTGGTGACACGGGCTGTTTCCAAGGTGATTTCCCGGCCATTACCTTGGTCGAAAACGCCGTGTTTGACATGGGTATCGCCTATAACGATGCGGCTGATCGGGAAGCACCGGACTTTACCGAGCTTCATGCCGGTGATCTCAGTGGCCAAACCCTGGAGCCCGGTTTGTACAAATGGGGAACCGGTGTGCTGATTTCAACAGACATGGTCTTTGATGGCGGCCCCAACGATGTATGGATCCTGCAGGTATCGGGCGATCTCACCGTGGAGAACATGGCTGAGATGACACTGGCCGGTGGCGCGGTTTCCAGAAATATTTTCTGGCAGATTGGCGGCCCCTCCGGTGCCATTATCAATTCGGATGCGCATGTGTCAGGTATTGTCCTGGCAGAAAAGGCCATTACAGTGGCGACAGGTGCATCGGTGGACGGAAGGCTGCTGTCACAGACCGAAGTGTCCTTGCAGCAGAATGCCGTTACCGAGCCTGCCCAATGAGATAGGCAGCAGAATGGAATGGCCGTACAGTAGTCCAGCATTCCGCAAAGACAAAGACCCGCTACGGCGGGTCTTTTTTAGGGAACCTCTGATCAATGCATTCGCGCCCACAGCCAACGAGATATTGTCTCTCGCGAGGCGCGACGAGCGTCGTGTAGCCTCTGCGCTACATGAGCGAGGAGCAACAAAGCCGAGAGGAAAAATCTCGTTTGCTGTGGGCGCGAATGCATTGATCAGCGGTTTCTTAGGACAGCGGCAGTGTTCGACGATAAGCACCGCCTGCAGTACAAAGAAAGGCGAGGCCGAATCCCTCCGGCCTCGCCTTTCCTTTTTCAGTCTGCCTGGTAATTAGCTTAGATCGAAGCGATCCAGATTCATCACCTTGTTCCAGGCATGGGTGAAGTCCTTGATGAACTTCTCCTTGGCGTCCTTCTGGGCGTAGGCTTCCGCGATTGCGCGCAGCTGGGAGTTGGAGCCAAAGACCAGATCCACACGGGTGCCGGTCCACTTCTTTTTGCCGGTCTTGCGGTCGACGCCTTCGAACTCTTCGTTCTCGTCCGATACTGGCCTCCATTCCGTAGCCATGTCTACGAGATTGACGAAGAAGTCATTACTCAGCTCGCCCGGTCGCTCGGTGAAGACGCCATGCTTCGAGCCACCTACATTGGCATCTAGTACCCGCATCCCGCCGACCAGTACCGTCATCTCGGGCGCGGTCAGCGTCAGCAGTTGCGCCCGGTCCAGCAGCATTTCTTCCGCGGGAATAGTGTAACGCTGCTTGGAGTAGTTCCGGAAACCATCCGCTTCCGGTTCCATGGGCTCGAAGGATTCGGCGTCTGTCTGTTCTTCAGTGGCATCCGTTCGGCCCGGATGGAAGGGTACCTCGGCCTTGTGTCCGGTCTTCCTTGCGGCCTCTTCAATGGCGGCATTACCGCCCAGGACAATCAGATCGGCCAGGGACACCTGCTTCTTGCCGGAAGCGCCGTCGTTGAAGCTCTTCTGGATCTTGGCCAGAGTGTCGAGCACCTTCTTGAGCTGTTTGGGCTCGTTGGCCTCCCAGTCCTTCTGCGGTGCCAGGCGGATACGCGCACCATTGGCGCCACCGCGCTTGTCGGAGCCACGGAAGGTGCAGGCAGAGCCCCAGGCTGTCTTGACCAGTTCGGCGACGGACAGGCCGGATTCCAGGATCTGCCTCTTGAGCACCTTGATGTCCTTGTCATCAATCAGCTCATGGCCCACCTCAGGAACCGGATCCTGCCAGATCAGATCTTCCTTGGGCACTTCCGGCCCGAGATAGCGCACTTTCGGCCCCATGTCACGGTGGGTCAACTTGAACCAGGCTCGCGCGAAGGCATCGGCGAACTCATCCGGATTCTTGTGGAAGTGCTCGGAGATCTTGCGGTATTCCGGATCCTCACGCATGGCCATGTCGGCCGTGGTCATCATGATGCCCACGCGCTGATTCGCATCTTCCGCGTCCGGGGCATGATCCTTGTCCGCCAGTCCCTTGGGCACCCACTGATTGGCACCAGCCGGACTTTTGACGACCTCCCACTCATAGCCAAAGAGCACATCAAAGTAAGTCATGTCCCAGGTGGTGGGGGTCGGCGTCCAGGCCCCTTCCAGGCCACTGGTAATGGTGTCCCGGCCCTTGCCGCTCTTGTAGCTGCTCTTCCAGCCCAGGCCCATTTCTTCCAGCGGCGCGGCTTCCGGTTCAGGCCCCACATGGGAGGGGTCACCCGCACCATGGGTTTTGCCAAAGGTGTGACCACCGGCAGTCAGGGCAACGGTTTCATAATCATCCATCGCCATGCGGGCAAAGGTTTCGCGCACATCACGGGCTGAAGCCAGGGGATCCGGATTGCCGTCCGGGCCTTCTGGGTTCACGTAGATAAGGCCCATCTGCACAGCCGCCAGCGGGTTTTCCAGCTCGCGATCACCGCTGTAGCGCTTGTTGCCCAGCCACTCATCCTCGGCACCCCAATAGATGTCTTCCTCGGGCGCCCAGATATCTTCGCGACCACCGCCAAAGCCAAAGGTCTTGAGCCCCATGGACTCAATGGCCACATTGCCGGCCAGAATATAAAGATCAGCCCAGGAGATCTTGTTGCCGTACTTCTCCTTGATGGGCCACAGTATACGGCGGGCCTTGTCCAGGTTGCCGTTATCCGGCCAGCTGTTGATCGGGGCAAAACGCTGGTTACCGGTGGAGGCACCACCGCGCCCGTCTGCAGTGCGATAGGTGCCGGCAGCGTGCCAGGCCATGCGGATCATCAGCGGGCCGTAATGGCCATAGTCCGCCGGCCACCATTCCTGGGAGTCGGTCATCAGCTGTTCCAGGTCCTTCTTCAGGGCCTTTAGATCCAGCTTCTGAAATTCTTCCGCGTAGTTGAAGTCCGGGCCCAAAGGGTTGGACTCGGGTGTATGTTGATGAAGGATGCCCAGATTCA
>SLLK01000312.1 GCA_007134115.1 Gammaproteobacteria bacterium
AATACTGCGGGCAGGGTAATGCGCTTCATGTGCGGACACAGGTTGCAAGGGCGCACAAAGTCGATGTCCGGGAACTCCACGGCCACGTTGTCGCTCATGGAGCACTCGGTGATCATGACGACCTGCCGGGCACTGGTTTCACCCAGATGCTTGACCATACCCGAGGTAGAACCCGTGAAGTCGGCCTCGGCCAGCACTTCGGGCGGGCATTCGGGGTGCGCCAGAATATGCACGCCCGGATGTTGCTCGCGATAGCGGCGCAGTTCCTCCCCGCTGAAGCGTTCATGCACTTCACAGGCGCCGTGCCACAGGATGATCTCTACATCGGTCTGGCTTGCTACCCACTTGCCCAGATACTGGTCGGGCAGGAATAGCACGCGATCCGTGCCCAGACTTTCGACCACCTCGACGGCGTTCGATGAGGTGCAGCAGATGTCGGATTCCGCCTTGACTTCGGCGCTGGTGTTGACGTAGGTGACCACCGGGACGCCCGGATAGCGCTGGCGCAACAGCCGGATATCGTTGGCGGTGATGGATTCGGCGAGCGAACAGCCGGCGGCCATGTCGGGGATCAGCACAGTTTTTTCGGGGCACAGGATTTTCGAGGTTTCGGCCATGAAGTGTACGCCGCACTGCACGATGACATCGGCCTCGGCCTCTGCCGCCTTCTGCGCCAGCCCCAGTGAGTCACCGCAGATATCGGCGATGCCGTAGAAGATTTCGGGCGTCTGGTAATTGTGGGCCAGCACGACCGCGTTGCGTTGCTGTTTGAGGCGCTGTATTTCGGCGATGTATGGCGCGTGAACCGCCCATTCCACTTCCGGCACCACCTCGCGCATGCGCTCGTAAACCGGTGCCAGCGCGGCTCTCTGCCGTCGGTCCAGCGGCGGCGGCACCGGCGCGCGGGACGGGGTTTGCGTGATTTGCATGGTTGCCTCCTGGGCCGGTGGGTTCCGCCACGAAGTAGTTATGCTTAAAGCGAGTATAACGCCTGCATCACCGCTTGCAAACCCGGGGCAGCATTGCCGGGGGGTGGTTTTGATGGAACGCTGGATTGGGCCGGCGCGGGGCAGGTGCGTTTGATTAACGCGATGCGCGAGGGGTGCCCGTGGGCAGGCGCACGCCGGGTGCGGGCCGTTCGCGCAGTACTTCGCGGCGGAAGGTGTAGAGCTCGGCAGGCCGGCCGCCGGTGCTGAAAGTGTGCTCGCCGGTACCTTCGACCAGGCCGCCCTGGTCCACCAGCCGGCGGAAGTTCTGTTTATGCAGGCGCACCCCGGAGAGTGCTTCAACCACCCGTTGCAGGCCCGACAGGGTGAATGTATCGGGCAGCAGCTCGAAGACCACCGGGCGATATTTGATCTTGCCGCGCAGTCGGCCCAGGCCGGTGGCCAGGATGCGCCGGTGATCCAGTGCCATGCTGCGGCCCGGTGTTTCCCCGGGCGTCGCGTCGTGCGGTTGCTGGCGGTGCGCCTCGGCCACCAGGCCGGCCTCGTAAAGGATCTGGTAACGTTCCAGGGTGCGCTCCGGGTCCCAGTGTGCGCCGTGAAAGCCAAAGGCGATATCCACGCGCTCCTGGCGTCTGTTGCGCTGTTGTGCCGGTGCGGCGGCCAGCCAGCGTTCCAGTGCCGGCGCAATGCGTTCGTCGAGAATGGGCGGTGCGCCGTTGCGCCAGTCCTCCCACGGCAGGTAGGCATACCAGTCATGCCATGCTGCCCGCGCCCGGGGCGCAGGATGCAGTTCCCGGGTCAGCGCCAGGTAGGCCACGGAGATGACGCGCGGGCCGCCATGGTGCTGACGGGGATCGCGGAAAGGGTCACCGAAGGTGTACAGCTGCTCCACATAGCCCAGGGTGATGCCGGTTTGTTGTCGGACCCAGCCGCGCAGCACGCGGTCCAGCGTGTCATCGGCGTCGGGATCAAGTGGACCGAAAGGCAGTGCGTCCAGCGTGTGTCCGCTACTGCGTGCGCCATGCTCGGGGGGTGACAGAGCGTGATCGGTGCTCTGTACCGTCAGAATGCGCGGTGTCTCGTCGGTGACTGCAACAATCACCGCTTCCAGGCCAATGGCGATGCGCGTGCTCATGTGCGTCTCGTCAGCGGCGCGCCGGTTTTCAGGGCTGTTCTGCATTTGCGCAGTTTAGCAGCCTGCAAGACGCCAGCGTTCGTAGCCAGGGGGGCGACAATCGCAGGTTGCCGACATTGCAGCGGCGTGCGGGATCTCAGGCCGCGCCTGCTGCACGTTGCGCAAGGTACCGGGCAAAATCCTGCTGCGGCTGCTTTTCGAGGTCGCGTTGTTCGATCAGTGAGCGCGCGGCAATCTGTTCCAGTTCGCGCTGGCGGGCGGTGTCGAGCGGGCGTGCCAGATACTGTTCTCGATAGTGGCGTGAGATACCGATAGCAAAGTTGAAAAAGCCCTGTTCGTGCTCGGCCATCTGCGCGAGCATGCGTGCCGAGGGGGTCTCTTGCGGATGGGCCGCCCGCTGCTGCATGGACTCCAGTGCGGGGCCGTACACGGGTTCGCTTTGTTCTGTATCCAGTGCGGCGCAGAAGGGCTTCATCGCTTGCAGGATCTCCGTCAACCATTCGCGCAGCGGCACTTCATGGCCATGACGCAATAAATGCAGGTCGGGGTCGCGGCCGCGACAGGTGGTCTGGTGCTGGTTGTGATCGATCTCTTCGGCCTCGCGGGTATCAATGGGCGGGCTGTCGAGAAACAGGCAGTAGAGCAAAAATGCCTCCAGGAAGCGGATTGGCTCTTCGCTGACGCCGCGCGGATCAAAAACGTTCATGTCCAGCGAACGGAGCTCCACGTATTCGATGCCATGGTGGCGCAGGGCCGCGCCCGGGGGCAGGTCGGTGTCGGCCGGCGGCTTGGGGCGCATTGAGCTGTAGTATTCGTTTTCTATCTGCAGAATGTTGGCATTGAGCTGGCGATATTCACCGTCGACCATGACGCCGATCTTTTCGTACTCGGGCCAGGGCGTGCGCACCGCGTGCTCCAGGCTGGCCGTGTAGGCTTCCAGCGAATCGTAGGAAACCCGCAGGCCGGCGCGCCGCTTGTTCTGGTAGCCCAGGTCGCTCATGCGCAGCGAGGTGGCATACGGGCCGTAACTGGTGTTGTCGTCCCACGCCGGCAGGTCGGCGGACTTGCCGCGCAGGAACGAATTGCACACGGCCGGCGAACAGCCGAACAGGTAGGGCACCACCCAGCCCAGTCGTTGCTGGTTGCGAATCAGCCCCATGTAGTGACGCGAGCGAAACGCCTGCAATGACTCACTGCTGCCCAGGTGTTGCTGCATGGCGAGCCAGAATGGCTCACCCAGGGAAAAGTTCAGATGCACGCCGGCAATGACCTGCATCACGCGGCCATAGCGGTAGCCCAGCCCGCGACGATAAATGTGCCGCATCAGCCCCGCATTGGAGGTGCCGTACTCGGCAATGGGGATGCTGTCTTCGCCCGCGACCACGCAGGGCATGCTGGCAGCCCACAGTAATTCGTCGCCGATACCGGCATAGGTGAAGCGCTGCAACTCATCCAGCCAGACCAGTGCTGAGCGCACGTCATGGCAGGGCGGCGTGACGAATTCCAGCAGGGCTTCGGAATAATCGGTAGTGATCCACGGGTGAGTGAGCGCGGAGCCCAGCGCCCTGGGGTGCGGTGTGGTGGCGATGACGCCGTCCGCGGCGGTGCGCAGGCTCTCTTTTTCCAGCCCCAGCCGGCGGGAAGCCAGTGAGCGGGTCGAGGCCGAGTCCAGGAACGCTGCCAGGCGTGTTTGTGCGCTGTTCACCAATCCGCTGTACCTCTGCTGGCGGGCTTGCGAGGCCCTGCCGTGAATCGCGAACGCGCAAGGGTATCATGCGTTATGACGACGTGGTACGCGTCGGCGCCGAGCCTGCGCTTCGGGTGCGGGTGCCCTGTCTGCATGGCACTGGCGTTCACCCCTCGGCTGTTGGCATACTGACCCGGCCGACAAAGGTCGGCCAATAACGCGTGTGGCGTTAATCCAAGGGAGAAAAATAATGTTGAAGAATTTGGGGATTACACTGGCCGGTGTGTGGCTGCTGTTGACCGGGCTGATCTCACTGATCGGTCTGAGCTTCCAGGGCCTGTCGGAAATCATGGCGGTGCTCGCCATTGCTGCCGGCGTACTGATGATTTTGCAGCGTTGAGAGAAACGGTGATGAAACTGACGACGGTCTTCGGCCTCGTCCTGGTTATGGCGTGGTCCGCGGTAGCTACCGCGGGCCCGCCGGCGCCGGACAAACTGGCCAAGCAGGTGACTGATGAGCTGCTCGAGCGTATCAAGAATGAACGCGAGCAACTCAAGGACAATGATGAAGCGTTGCGAGAGCTGGTCAACGATCTGCTCATGCCGCATGTGGATACGGTCTATGTGGCCCGGGTAGTGCTCGGCCGTCACTGGCGCAGCGCGGATGAGGAACAGCGACGGCGGTTTATTGCGGCATTCAGGGATTCCCTGATTCGTTCCTATGCGGCCGGCCTGCTGGCCTATGACGATCAGGAGATTCGTTTCCTGCCGTTGCGCGATGATCCGGCGGAAGGCGACGTGCGCGTACGCATGGAGTTTGTTCCGCGTGAAGCGCCGGTATTGCCGGTCACCTTCCGTATGCACCAGCGTGGTTCCGAGGACTGGCGTGTCTACGACGTGGTGGTTGAGAATATCAGCCTGGTGACCAATTTCCGTGGCGCCTTTGATTCCGAGATTCGCCGCAACGGTCTGGATGAGCTGATTGCCAAGCTGGAGAGTCCTGAAGCGGCCCGTGAGCTGGTCGACCAGGTCCAGCCGGGCGAAGACGGGTAAGCGCCAGGTGCGTGGCTGCCCGTGTCGGTCGGGCAGCCCGTTCGGACATTCATACAAGGAGTGCCGTGATGGCGCAGTCAACTGTTCGTCCGGTCGCCGTGGTCGGTGGTGTGCGTATTCCCTTTTGCCGCTCCAACACGGCCTATGCCGAGTTGAGCAATCAGGACATGCTCACCGCGGCCATGCAGGGTCTGGTGGCGCGTTATGATCTGGCCGACCAGAAGATTGATGAGGTGGGTGCCGGCGCGGTGATCAAGCATTCCCGGGACTGGAATCTGGCGCGTGAGTCGGTGCTGGGTACCAGCCTGTCACCGTTGACGCCCGCCTTTACTGTGCAGATGGCCTGCGGCACCGGGTTGCAGGCGGCCAGTCTGCTCGCCGCGCGTATTGCCAGCGGACAGATCGAGTCCGCCATTGCCGGCGGCAGCGATACCACCAGTGATGCGCCCATTGTTTTTCCCCGTCGTTTCGCGCGCCGGCTGGTGCGTATGCAGGCGGCGCGCAGCCTGGGTCAGCGACTGGCTGCGCTTAAGGGTTTCCGGCCCCGGGAACTGGCGCCGCAGGCGCCGAACACCGGCGAGCCGCGCACCGGCAAGTCCATGGGTCAGCATTGTGAGCTCATGGCAAAGGAGTGGGGCGTGGGCCGCCGCGAGCAGGATGAGCTGGCGGTCGCCAGTCATCGCAAGGCGGGCGCCGCCTACGACGCGGGTTTTTTTGATCAGATGGTGGTGCCCTGTGAAGGGGTGACGCGCGACAACAATCTGCGCCCCGACAGTACGCTGGAGAAGATCAGCCAGTTGTCACCTGCTTTCGATCGCTCGGGCGAGGGCACGCTGACTGCGGCCAACAGTACGCCGCTGACCGACGGTGCTTCCAGCGTGCTGCTGGCCTCCGAGGAATGGGCCCGCGCGCGCGGACTGCCGGTGCTGGGTTACCTGACCCACGTGCGTACGGCGGCAGTGGACTTCGTCAATGGCGAAGGCTTGCTGATGGCGCCGGCTGTTGCCGTTTCCGAGATGCTGGAACAGGCCGGGCTGACGCTGCAGGATTTCGATTACTACGAGATTCACGAAGCCTTTGCCGCGCAGGTGTTGTGCACGCTGAAGGCGTGGGAGTCCGAGTCTTTCTGCCGCGAGCGGCTGGGTCGCAAGAAAGCCCTGGGCAGCATCGATCGTGAGCGGTTGAACGTGAAAGGCGGCAGCCTGGCTTTTGGCCATCCCTTTGCCGCCACCGGCGCGCGCGTGCTGGCCACCATGGGTGGTATTCTCGACGAGGCAGGCGGCGGTCGTGGCCTGATCTCGGTATGCACGGCCGGCGGTATGGGTGTGACCGCTATTATGGAGCGCCCCTGATCCGAGAGGTGTTTTCTGCTCCGTATAGCGTCTTCCTTGACCCATAAAATGAATCGTGGTTCACTTTTGTGGTCAAGAAGTGAATATGGGTTCACCAAGGGGTCCCTGTGGCGTACCGGGAAACAACGGCGATTCGTGAGCGCAAGCGACAGATGCGTGAACGGCTGCTGCGCGCGGCGCGGGAGCTGGTCGCTCGCGGTGGTTACGGCGCGGCGCGGGTGAATGCAGTCGCCCGTCGGGCCGGCGTTGCCACGGGCACGGTGTATCGCTATTTCCCCTCCAAGGCCGAGCTGTTCGCCCATGTTTTCCGCGTAGCCAGTCAGCATGAGCTGGATGCCTTTGCCGCCGCCGCGAGCGGCAACGAGCCGGCGAGCATGCGCTTGCGGCGGGCGATCAGCGTGTTCACCCGGCGTGCCTTGCGGGGTTCCCGGCTCGCCTGGGCGTTGATTGCCGAGCCGGTGGACCCGCGTGTGGAACAGGAGCGTCTGGTGTTCCGCCAGGCCTATGCGGCGTGCTGGGAACGGTTGTTGCGCGAGGGCATCGCCGCCGGTGACTTCGCTCCGCAGGATGCCCGGATCAGTGCGGCGGCGATGGTGGGGGCGATGTCTGAAGTGCTGGTGGGCCCGCTGTCACGCGAACTCAAGCAGGCCGGTACGCCGGCCGCAGGTACGAGCGATGAGCAGGCGCTGGTCGAGCAAATGATCCGTTTCTGCCTGGCGGCAGTCTCGGGGGAGGTGAGCACCGATGAATACACGATCCACAATGCAGGCCGACTCGGCGCAGCCGATGGGTGACGTTCGCCCGGCGCCGACGCATGAAGTCTTCAACCAGCCAGAGCCGCTGGAGAACTATAACGCCTATGTGCAGGACGTGGCCCTGCGTGAGGCGGTACATCGAGCGGGAGGCAAGGATTTTGATGCGCAGATCATGGCCTACGGCGAGCTCGTGGGTGGCGAACTGATCGACGTTGGCTTCAAGGCCAACGAGAACAAGCCGGTGCTGCGCACCTTTGATCGTTTCGGTCACCGCATCGACGAGGTGGAGTTCCATCCGGCCTACCATCGGGCGATGGCACTGGGGGTGGAGCATGGCCTGGTCTCGCTGACCTGGACGGCCGGTGCCGGTGGCCGTGTGGCGCGTTCGGCGCTGATTTACATGCATTACCAGGTAGAAGCCGGCAGCCAGTGCCCGCTGACCATGACGCACGCGGTGATTCCCTCACTGCGTGCCCAGCCCGAAGTGGCCGCGGCGTGGGAGCCTCGTATCCTGCGTGGCGCCTATGATCCGCGCTGTATACCAGCGAGCGACAAGCATGGTGTCACCATCGGTATGGCCATGACTGAAAAACAGGGTGGCTCGGACGTGCGCGCCAATACCACGCGCGCCTGGCCGGTGGGCCAGCCGGGTCCCGGTCAGGCCTATGAACTGGTGGGGCACAAGTGGTTCTGTTCGGCACCCATGAGTGATGCCTTCCTCACGCTTGCCTATACCGACAAGGGCCTGTGCTGCTTTCTGCTGCCGCGCTGGTGTCCCGATGGCAGCCGCAATCGCTTCCATATACAGCGACTCAAGGACAAGCTGGGTAATCATTCCAATGCTTCGTCCGAGGTTGAATTCCACGGCGCCTGGGCCGTGATGGTGGGTGAGGAAGGCCGCGGCGTAGCAACCATTATCCAGATGGTGGGTGAAACCCGCCTGGACTGCGTGATCGGCTCGGCGGCGTTGATGCGTCAGGCCACAGCGCAGGCGATACGGCACTGCGAGGGGCGCGAGGCTTTCGGCAAACGCCTCGTGGACCAGCCGTTGATGCGCAATGTACTGGCCGATCTGGCGGTAGAGAGCGAAGCGTCAGTGGCGCTGGCCATGCGCCTGGCGCAGGCCTTCGAGCAGGCCGAGCATGACGAGGCTTCGGCGCTGCTGGCGCGCATTGCTACCGCCGCGGGCAAGTACTGGGTCTGCAAGCGTGCGCCGCTGGCGGTGAATGAAGCCCAGGAGTGTCTGGGTGGCTCCGGGTATGTGGAAGAATCCATTTTGCCCCGGCTATACCGCGAAGCGCCGTTGAATGCGATATGGGAAGGTTCCGGTAATGTGCAGTGCCTGGATGTGTTGCGGGCGATGTCCCGCAGCCCGGATACGGTGGATGCGTTTTTTGCCGAACTGGACGGGGCAGGGGGCGCCGATCGTCACTACGATCAATTCCTGGCCGGACTCAAACAGGAATTCGCCGCGCGTGACGACATGGAAGCGCGTGCCCGGCGGGTGGTGGAACAAATGGCACTGGCGTTGCAGGGCTCGGTGTTGTTGCGCGCTGGTCATGCGGCCGTGGCCGATGCCTTTTGCCGCTCGCGCTTGCAGGGCGACAGTGGTTTGATGCTGGGTACGCTGCCACCGGGGCTGGCGCTGGACGAACTGGTGGCCCGTGCACGGCCGTCCGGACACCCCGGGTAGCTCGCCGGCGCCGCCGCTGAACGGTGCGCGGCGGTGCCGCGCTCGGCAACGCTTCAAGCAAGCGCGTATTTCTGTACAATTCGGCCATTGTCATTGCTGAATATGAACCCGAACCACAATCTCCCGGAGGAAAAACATGCGTGCCGTCTTGTGCAAGGAATACGGGCCGCCCGAAAGCCTGGTGGTGGAAGATGTTGCGAGTCCTGAAGTGGGCCCGCGTGAGGTAAAAATCGGTGTGCACGCGTGTGGCGTCAATTTTCCCGACACATTGATCATTCAGGGCAAGTATCAGTTCCAGCCCGACATGCCATTTTCACCGGGCGGTGAAATTGCCGGCGAGATTCTCGAAGTCGGCGCCGAGGTCAATGAATACCGCGTGGGCGACCGTGTGATTGCCATGACCGGCTGGGGGGGGTTCGCCGAGGAAGTGGTCACCGAGGCGGCCCGGATCATGCCCCTGCCGCAGAGCATGGACTACGTGACCGGCTCGGCCTTTCCCATGACCTACGGTACGTCCTACCATGCATTGGTGCAGCGCGCTGATCTGCAGGCGGGCGAAACCCTGCTGGTGCTGGGCGCCAGCGGCGGGGTAGGGCTGGCAGCTGTTGAACTGGGCAAGGTGATGGGCGCGCGAGTCATCGCGGCCGGCGGTAACGACGAGAAGCTGGCAGTGGCCAGGGAACACGGCGCCGATGAGCTGGTGAACTACAACACCGAAAAGCTCAAGGATCGCGTCAAGGAACTGACCGGCGGCAAGGGTGCCGACGTGATCTACGATGCGGTGGGTGGCGACGCCTTCGATCAGGCCATTCGCTGTATCAACTGGAACGGCCGTTTACTGGTGGTCGGTTTTGCCAGTGGGCGGATACCCGAACTGCCGGTTAACCTTGCCCTGCTCAAGGGTTGCCAGGTGGTGGGTGTGTTCTGGGGCTCCTTTGTTGCGCGTGAACCGCAGACCAATGCGCGCAACTTCAAGGAGCTGTTCACGCTGCATGCCGAAGGCAAGATTCGCCCGCACATCTCTGCCACCTATCCGCTGGACGAGGCGGCCCAGGCGCTCAACGACATGCTCCAGCGCAAGGTGGTGGGCAAGGCGGTGTTGACCACCGGTCGCAGCTGAGCCCATGCAGGCTGTCGTCGGGGGGAGCGATGGCCTGCCGCGCACGCCGCAAGGCGATGATGGTCGCGGCCAATCGGTATTGTTTATTCCGGTGACCGCGGCCACCGGCAGCGGCGAGTATTTTCAGTCGCTGGCCGTCGCCCGGGCCCTGCAGCGACGTTATCCCGCCGCGCACATCAGCTTTGTGGTGAATCGCCACGCGCCGGTGGCAGCGGACTGCCCCTTCGCGCGGGTGCTGGTGGACGGCTCGCCGACGCTGAATACTGCCGCGGTGATGACGGCTCTGGATGAGCTCAAGCCGGATGTGGTCGTTTTTGATGGCGCGGCGCGCCTGCGCCAGTTGCGTTATGCGAAGCGCCTGGGTGCGCGCACCGTGTATGTGAGTTCACGCCCCAACAAGCGACGGCTCGGGTTTCGTTACCGCGCCATGGCGTATATCGACCAGCACTGGATCGTGCAGTCCGGTTTCGTGCCCCGGTTGAGCTGGCTGGAGCGATTCAAACTGGGAAGGCCGCCCAGGGTGGAGCTGGTCTTCCTGCACGCACTTTTTCCACCGCCCGGATCATCGACGTCACTCAACCTGCCGGGCGTATCGGCCGGGCAACCCTATCTGCTTTTTGTGCCGGGTGGCGGGGGACGCCGAATGGGGGGCCGCGCGGTGGGCGAGATATTCGCCGATGCCGCCATAGAGGCGGCGCAGAGAACCGGCTTGCCAACCATCGCACTGACCGGGCCCAACCATAGCGGCACTGTGCCGACGACGCCCGGGGTCACCTGTTTGCGTTCATTGCCACCCGGCGAACTGATCACCTTGCTCTCCGGTGCCCACGTGGTTGCCGTGGGTTGCGGCACCCTGACCATGCAGGCACTCGCGCTGCGCCGCCCCTGCGTGTCTGCGGTGACGGGCGGCTCGGATCAGCCGTCACGCCATCGCCAGTTGCGCCGGCATGCGCTGGCGCTGCCGGTGGCCACGCGCGCGACGGCCATCGCAGATGCTGTCGTTGGTCTGTGCAACAACCCGCCGCAGCGCGAGGCGCTGGTGGCGAACATCGATGCCTGTGCCGTGGATAATGGTTTGCCGCGTGCGCTGGATGCCATACAGCAACTGCTGGCGGACGCGCGGTAGTCGTTTTACCAGCGGATCAGCGTTTCCTTTTACATCTTCAATGCTTGAAAAAAGCGAAACCCGGTGTATATTTAATCGCTCTGTTTTGCGTGAATTTAATTTAACCGTACCATATGGCTGATGTTCTGATTTTATAAATTATTTTCAGGTGTGGTTTTACATACCGGATAGCGTTTTGTTCTCCGGTTTTTTCTGACGAGGTTGTGGAATGAGCATGAATCTTTCTGGAATGACGGCAAAGGAATTGAAGGCGCTCAAGCGTAAAATTGACAAGGAATTACAGGGTCGCGAAAAGATCGACAAGAAGAAGGCTCGTGAAGCACTGCGTAAAACGGCCAAAGAGTTCGGCTTTAATCTGAATGAGCTGGTGGGACGCAGCAGCGGTGGCGCCCAGTCGCGTCCGCGCTACCAGCATCCGTCCGACGCCAGCCTGACTTGGACCGGCAAGGGGCGTCAGCCCAAGTGGATCAAGGACTGGATTGCCAGCGGGCGTTCCCTCGCCGAGCTGGAAATCAAGTAAAAGCCCCGGTCAGGCTTCGATCATCGACCCCGCCGCAATCGCGTGCGGGGTCTTTTTTTGCCTGTTCAGCCCGGTGAGCCACCTGTCGGGGCATCCACTTCCACGTCCTCACCGGCCTCACGCGCCCGCTCGATGAGCGTCGCCTCGTCGCGCGGCAGATGCATCAGTGATACGGCGAGCAGCGCCAGCGCAATGAAATTGGCACACATGCCAATCAGCAACGCCATCGACAGGTTGCCGCCGAGCATGGTGCTGATCTGGCCTACCATGAACGGACCCAGTGCCAGGCCGACGAAGGTGACCGTGAGCAGGAACAATGCGCCGCAGGTACCCCGCATACGTGGCAGGACCAGGTCCTGGAGGGTGGATGCGCCGGGGCCGATCCACATCGCAGTGAGCATGGTCAGTGGGAAGTTGAGCACATAGGCCAGAATCACGTGCTCCGTGGTAAACATGACGTAGCCGAAGGGCAGCGGGGCAATGGCGACGAACACACCTACCCAGAGCCGTCCGTTGACGGATTTGCGCCGCATGAAGTCGGCCAGCCAGCCACCCAGGATGACGCCCATGAAACCTGCGGCGGCCGCCGTGCCCCCAAGGATGGCGCCGGCCTGGGCCGTGCTGATGCCGTGTTCACGGATGAAGAACGGCGGCACCCAGTAGCCCACCCCGTAACCGGTAAAGGCGAGGAAACCGAAAGCCAGGGCTGAGTAGCGGATCGAGCGTGTGCGCAGTATCAGCACAAAGGTCGGCTTGTCGCGCGCGGCCAGTGACTGACACCAGGAAAACGAGCAATACAGGCCAAAGGCCAGGGCAATCCATTGTGCCGGTGCCCCGGTGAGGGCGATTAATATCCACGCGGCGCCAGCGAGAACGGCCGCGGCGGACAGGTTGATGGCGAAGCCTTTGGGGCCGGCTTTCTCGATCCACAGGTGAAGCAGCGTCAGCGGCGGCAGAACGGCACGCAGTTCCTTGAAAAACACGCGGAACGGGTGCGGCTCGGGCGGGGTGTAAAGGCCATCGGCCATGCCGCGGATGGGTTCACGCAATGACCATACCCAGAACGCCAGCAGGATGCCGGGCGCGCCGACGGCGAAGAAAGCGACCTGCCAGCCCATCAGGCCGAACGGGGCGGTGGTCCCCTGCCAGGCGGCGTCCCACTGGTCAACGATGAGCCCGCCAATGCCCAGGCTCAGCCCGGCGCCGATATAAATGCCGCTGGAGTAGATCGCCAGCACCGTGGCGCGCCGCGAAGACGGGAACCAGTCGCCGAGCATGGAGTAGGCTGCCGGCGAGGCGCTGGCCTCGCCAATGCCCACGCCGATGCGGGCGGCCATGAGGTGTCCGAATTTTTGCGAAAACCCGGACAGCACGGTCATCGCGCTCCAGAATGCCAGGCCGATGGAGATCAGTTTGCGGCGGTCCCAGACGTCGGCGAGACGCCCCAGGGGCAGCCCGAATACGGCGTAGAACACGGCAAAGGCGGTGCCGTAGAGGAAGCCCAGCTGAGCGTCGGTCAAACCGAGGTCGGCGCGGATGGCTTCGTTCAGGATGGAGAGAATCTGGCGATCAACAAAATTGAGGATATACACCAGAACCAGAACAAAGAGTACGTATTTGGCGTACGCGCCGCCGGGTTTGGGCATATCGGCCGGGATTTCCGGCATCTCGCGGGAATTGCTCTGCTCGGTGGCCATAAGCGCTGCCTTGTGTTTGGTTGGAAACCGGGGCAATCCGGGCCGGTGCACGGTGTTGATCGTGCCGGTGACGGAGTTCCAGTCAGACGCGAGCCAAGTCCCGGCTCACTGGCAGCCATGACGGCACCGTTCCTGGAGGCGGTGCTGTGGCAGGCCAACCAGGGTTTCCATTTTTAATTCTTCGCCTGGTGGACGCTAAGGAAACGCTGATCTTTCCGTCGCTTGTCGACGGGGCTTGCGCGGCTTGATCTGCACAGCCCGGGAAGCGACGGATGGATCAGCGTTTCCCTCGGGCGAGAGTACCCTACTTTTTTTGCCGGTCACAAGCAGCCGCTGCATGACGCGTATCGGCCGGATCGGAAGGTGCGGCGGGAGGTCGTGTCGGTCAGGCAGGAGGGGAAGGCCCGGGCGCATGCAGACAGTTGCTGTCCGCATGCACCCGGGCGGATATCAACTCTTGTTGTAGCGGGCGATGCCGTCGGTGATTTCCTTTTTGGCCACCGTGGCGTCGCGCCAGCCTTCCACCTTGACCCACTTGCCCTTCTCCAGGTCCTTGTAGTGCTCGAAGAAGTGCG
>SLLK01000188.1 GCA_007134115.1 Gammaproteobacteria bacterium
ACGATCTACGGCCAGGAAATGGACGTGGCGACCTGGGCTCTCGCCCGCATGAACATGATCCTCCACGGCCACCCGACGGCGGAGCTGTGGCGCGGCAACACCCTCTCATCCCCCTACTTCAAGAACCGGGACGACAGTCTCCGGACCTTCGACTTCGCCGTAGCGAATCCCCCCTTCTCGGCCAAGTCCTGGTCCAACGGTCTGGATCCGGCCAACGACGAGTTCAAGCGGTTCGAGTACGGGATCCCGCCGGCCAAGAACGGGGACTACGCCTTCCTCCTGCACCTGATTGCCTCGCTCAGGAGCACCGGTAAGGGCGCCATCATCCTGCCCCACGGCGTTCTCTTCCGGGGGAATCGGGAGGGCGACATCCGCCGGAACCTCGTTCGGCGCGGCCTCATCAAGGGCATCATCGGGCTCCCGGCGAACCTCTTCTACGGCACCGGCATCCCGGCCTGCATCCTGGTGATCGACAAGGAGAAGGCCGCGACCCGAAAGGGGATCTTCATGATCGATGCGAGCCGCGGGTTCGTGAAGGAGGGCAACAAGAACCGACTCCGCGCCCAGGACATCCACAAGATTGTGGACGTCTTCACTCGCCAGTCGGAGCTTCCCCGCTACTCGCGCATGGTCCCGCTGGACGAAATCGCCAGCGAGTCCAACGCCTACAACCTGAACCTCCCGCGCTACATCGATTCCAGTGAGCCGGAGGACCTCCACGACCTGGGCGCGCACCTGAACGGGGGCATCCCCGACCGCGACATCGACGCCCTGGAGACATTCTGGGAGGTCTTTCCCACGCTCCGGAGCACCCTCTTCCAGGCGAGTGGCCGTGCGGGCTACAGCGACCCGAGGGTGGAGGGGAGGGCCGTGAAGGCTGCCATCCTGGAGCACGGGGAGTTCCGGGACTTCGCCGGGCAGGCGAGGTCGATCCTCGCCGAGTGGCGCGCCGCTCATGATCCGCTTCTCCGCGGCCTCGATGCCGACGCCCTGCCCCGGAAGGTGATCCGGACCCTCTCCGAGGATCTCCTCGCGCGCTACGAGACGCTCCCGCTGGTGGATGCCTACGACGTCTACCAGCGCCTGATGGAGTTCTGGGAAGAGGTGATGCAGGACGATGTCTACCTGCTCGTAGCCGAAGGGTGGGGCGCGGGCCGGAGTCTCCGGGAGGCGTACGACAAGGAGACCCCGGAGTTCACCCTCCGCAAAGGCCGGAAGACCTCGAAGTATGTGGGTGAGCTGGTTCCCGCTCCGCTGGTCCTCGCCCGCTTTTTCTCGGAGCGGCAAGACGAGATCGACCATCTGGCGGCACGGCTGGACGAAGTGACTCAGCAGAAAAAGGAGTTCGAGGAGGAACACGGCGGCGACGGGGGCGCCCTGGACGGGCTGGAGGGCTCACGGGGCGTCACCAAGGGGAACGTGCAGGACCGCGCCATGGAGATCCGCGATCTCCTCCTGAAGGCGCTTCTGGAGGGCACCTCCGCGCACGGGCAGGCGGCTGGGATCGGAAAGACCACCTTCGGAGCGAAGGAGTGGGAGAAGGGGCTGCAGGATGGCGACGGCCTCTTCCAGGAGCTGGACGTCCTCTACGACTACCTGCAGCTCACGGACGAGGAGTCGGAGCTGAAGAAAGCGCACAAGGAGGCGCTGATCGCACTCCACCGGGATGTACGGGACCATTACCCCAAGCTATCCGAGGACGAAATCAAGGCGCTGGTGGTCGACGACAAGTGGTTCGCCCGTATCGAGGCTGCCATTGAGGGCGAGGTGGAACGAGTGACGCAGCGGTTGGCCGGGCGTGTGAAGGAGCTGGAGGAGCGCTACGCGCGCCCGCTGCCCGAGCTGGAACGGAAGGTGGAGAGGTCCAGCGCCAAGGTGGAGGGGCACCTGGAGCGGATGGGGGTGCGGTGGAAATGAGTACCGAAGCCATGCAGGTCCGGGAGGCTGGCGATGGGTCCGGTGTGGACGGGGGTGCGGCCGATGTGCCGTCCGGATACAGGCGGACCGAGGTGGGGGTGATTCCGAAGAATTGGGAAGCCTACCCCCTACTTCGATGTCTGAAAGAGTCGCCGAGCTATGGCATCAATGCCCCGGCGGTTCCATTCGATGATGGGCTGCCGACCTATCTACGGATAACGGATATCAGTGATGATTACCGGTTTCGGCCCTCACCACGGGTGTCTGTCTCACACCCGAATGCGGCCGTATTCTTTCTCGACGACGGTGATCTGGTCTTTGCCCGAACTGGCGCCAGCGTGGGGAAATCGTATCTCTATGACCCAACGGATGGACCGTTGGTGTTTGCCGGTTTCTTGATTCGAGTCACTCCCGATCCGGAGGAGCTTCATCCGAGCTTCTTGGCGCAGTTCGTTCGATCCAACCGCTACTGGGACTGGGTCTCAACTAACTCGATCCGTAGTGGCCAACCAGGAGTTAACGGGCAAGAGTTTGGTACCCTGCCAATCCCCCTCCCCCCACCCCCCGAACAACGCGCCATCGCTGAAGCGTTGTCGGATGTAGACGGGTTGCTCGGGGCGCTGGAGGCGCTGATCGCCAAGAAGCAGGCCATCAAACAGGCCGCCATGCAGCAACTCCTCACCGGCAAGACCCGCCTGCCGGGGTTCTCGGACAATGGCATGAGAATCACGGAGATAGGTGAGATACCTCATGGATGGACGCTCCTGCCGCTGGCGAGCTTGGTGGACCCAATGCGTGGCATACGTTACGGCATTGTTCAGCCCGGCACGTATGACCCGAACGGACGATACATGATTCGTGGCCAGGACTACTCCGAGGCCAAAGGCTGGGCCGCCCCAACAGAAGTCTTCCGCGTGAGCAGCGGAATCGAGGAGAAGTATCGAAATGCCCGCGTGCAGGAAGGTGATCTCATCATGACGATCGTCGGTTACTGCGGGCACGTCGAGATGGTTCCAGCATGGCTGGAGGGGGCCAACCTCACCCAGACTACCGCACGAATAGCGATCAGATCGGAGCTAGCCAGCCCGATGTTTTGTAAGTACTTACTTCAGAGTCATGTCGGGAAACGTCAAGTTTCCACTTACATAAAAGGTGCTGCTCAGCCGGGCTTGAATTGTGGGGACGTTGAGAAGTTCCTAATCTGCCTTCCACTACGCGAGGAACAAACCGCCATCGCCACCGTCCTCTCCGACATGGACGCCGAGATCGCCGCACTCGAACGCCGCCGCGACAAGACCCGCGCCATCAAGCAGGGCATGATGCAGGAACTCCTTACCGGACGGGTGAGGCTGGTCGAGCCCGAGGGGTCTATCGATGCCTGATGTGCGTCAGGAGATCCGCGACTGGCTCCACAAACAGCAAGACTGGCTGCAGGAGGCGGCCGAGAGGATCTTGTCGTCCGGGGATCTGTCCGACGCCGATGTGCCGTCCCTGGTGGAGCTGCTGAAGTCCTCGGAAGGCCGCACTGTAACCACGCACCGGGACTTCGAGCATCTCGGAACGGATCCGGACGCGCTTGGCGAGTTGCGTCTGGTCAGCATCGGCGAGATCAGCGGAATCGAGAATCTGGCTCCCCGCACCCCGCTTTCGTTTGGGGAAGGAAATCTTGTGGTGGTCTACGGCCCCAATGGATCGGGGAAGTCAGGCTACACGCGCATCCTCAATCG
>SLLK01000313.1 GCA_007134115.1 Gammaproteobacteria bacterium
TCGTGACACGACGCTCGAAAACATAGGCGTTCTCGCCGGTATCGTCGCTGGCCGGGTCCGGCTGCGGCAGGTCCAGCAGGCCGCACAGTTCGGTCAGAAAAAGCTGGTAGTTGGCCCGCTCGCCGCCGCCCGTGTCGCGCCAGCGCTCGATAAAGGCCTCCACAGCCTTGGGGGAGGCAATGGCGGTAGGCTCGGATTCCGGGGAGAAGGCTGTGCTGCCGGGTTTCATGTCCATATTTCCGGTGACTTCTATGATTTCCGCTTAACTGTACAGGGCGTAACTGGAATTGTCTTTCCCGCTGGCCGTGAGCCGCCCTTCTGCGGCCCTAAGGAGCTCACCGCTGCCTGGATACCACCGAGATGGTGAGATCCCGGCGTTTCAAATATCCGCCGCAACGACTTGTTCGGCGTCAGTCACGCGGACTCAGTAGGCCCAAGCATTTTCTTTGAAAAGCTCAACTTCCTCAGGCCGCACCACTTCCTCTTCATCGTCAACCGTAGCCACAACAATCTTCGAAACATCCAACGCCTTCTTCAACTCCTCGCTAGCGATCCAATCGTTCTCCCAAAGAGGCGGGGCTTCGCCATTTACAATCCTACAAATTGGCTCGGAGCTGGAGAACTGGATCCCCACGGCCTTGGGTTGCGTGACGCGCTGTAGCCAAATCTCCAGATACCCGTTGTAAGGAATCCGCTCCATCTTTTGTTGGACTTTCTCCCATAACTCAGCTTTCTGGTCATTCGGGGCCAGTGATATCAAGTGGCTCAATATGCCAGCAACAGCGGGAAATGTTGCGGGGGACCCAAAGGCAATATCGGTGGCAATCGCAACCTGAACCTCAAGATCATCCGGGACCTCTGATTGGTTCGACACGCTTGAGTGAAAGTCACTAATAAGGCGACGAAGCGCACCGCTATTTGTGAATTTCTGCCCAAATGAATGCAAGCGAAGCAATTGCTTCTGAATCGTTTTGGCATTAGCGTTCCCTAGATCTTGGAGCTCAATGCCGGCCAATTTGTCTGGCTTTATGGATCCAACAACGACATTCCGTGAGGAGATAGTTTTAGCAACGCCAAGCTTCATCCCAACTTGCCTGAGGTTGTCGCTTACAACCTTCAGGACCTCTTCCGCACGCTCGTCGCTATTGGCAAAGATACGGAAATCATCGCGGTAACGAAGAATTCGAATATCCTCGCAATTCTGCAATGTAGCGTTGATCTGTTCATCAACATAGCCAAGAACGAGCTCGGCAATGAAATTCATCAGCATTGAACCTTGCGCGATTCCGTTCGTTTGACCATATCGGCTAGCTTGGATATGAGCATCTATCTTATTACCGAGCAGGGAGTTTTTACCCTTTTTCCTCTTTGCTTCTTCCAAGCCGTGAATGGCCCATGAAATGCTGTGAGTATAGAGGGAGCCGTAACAGTCGGTAACGTCCGTGTGCAGTATGTGACTGAACTCAAGGGAGTAGGCCAGTGATCTTTGCTCCACGCTTTGCCACCAGTTACGAACTTGTGTGGCGACGTCGGATTGATGGTCGACCGACATTACCGGCGCACTACAACAATCAATTACACCGTCTTCAAATTCACCGAACCGTTTACCAATAACTGCCCAGTTCTCTTCCTCGCAAATTAAATTGACTAGCGACACATAAATTGCCGGGTGCATCAGCTCGTATGGTCGCCAGGCGAAGCGGCCATCCTTATTTGCGATGAAATTGTAGTTGACATTGGGGATCAAGCTAGGTTTCGATGCCTGGAACTGAGAGTAGCATCCTCCATTGAGAACGGCTGCCACATCCTCGAGGATTGGCTCAAAACTGAGGTATCGGGGAAGATCATCGTTGAAGTAGCTACTGCCCTTCATAAAGTGAGCTCTCGCCTCGTCGCTTGTAAGGTCGATCAACCGCTTCATCTCATCCCCTTAGTTCACATGACGTCGAACGCAAAGCTAAGCGGCGGGCTTGGAACGGAGCGGAAAGCCCGTCCGGCACAGGCCCGGCCAGGGCCGGAGCGAACTCGAGCGACTTGTTAAAACCGGCCCACACTCTCAGCATTGATAACGATCTTTGATATACCGATGGTAGTAACTTCCGACAGACCCCGCACCAACGAAATCCCTGAACACCCGTTCCGGTACCCTGCAAAAGGTGTATTGGGGAGTACTGTCATGGAAGTCAATATACATACGCTGAGTCCCAGACTCATACCCGACTCTGCGAATTGCCTCCGACCGGACATGCACCCATTCAACCATCGCGATACCTCACTGCCGTTAGCTCCCTTGTACCAACACTCGGAATCTTGAAGTAGCATTGGGTCGGGTGGAGCATACGCCACACACGCCCAGCGTCAGCAGAACGACCAGCCCAACCACCCACTTCAACTTATGATTTGTACAAAAAGTGAATCTTTTCATACGCACCTCCGTATCCGATTGGGTTGAACTGACATTGTTGTTACTACCAACGGGAGGAATCGAACCTCCCGAACGACTTTTCACCACTTGGCTCACATACTCCACAGTGGTTGAGCTGTCGTCCCACCCGCTCCAATGCTACCTCTATTTGTTTTAACAGCAGGTTAGATAGCCGACGGTATTATCGCAATCGTTTGCCTGCAGCATAACACCTAGGACATTCCTGTCAGACAACACCAATTCTCCAAGAAAAACAGTCTGATACAGGGAGGGCGCACATATCGGCCTGCGTGTTATGCCGCCGGCGCGATATTCCATAGGCAATAAGGTTGCACGGGAAGAGCGACAGATGGTGTCGCAACTTCGAAGCGTCGACCGTGCGCCATTAGATTCCGTGGGATTGTGGGTGGGTACTATCATTTCAGCCCTCTCCCTGGCTGTTTAGCCCAACCTGACTCAGACCCGGCGTATATCCAACTCAAACAGCATCGCACGCGGGGATTTGGGCCCTATCGCCATTTTCACCGACTCCCAGCCTGAAAACCCTCCAAAATCCCAACCGGATCCATAATCTCGGCCCCACCCGTCAAACTCTTCGGCGGCATCGCCTCCCCCGCCCCACCCCCCTGATCCTCATTCACATACAACAACCCCGTAACAATCTCTTCCGCCTCCCGATGCCTCTCCAGGTACCCAATCGCAGCGGCCCGATTCGTCGGCTCATGATCCACATCAATCTTCCGCAGCACGATGGTCGAACCATCATGCAACTCAATGGGCATGGCCTTGCCCTTCTCATACTTCGCCTTGATCTCCTCCCGGGGCGGGATGAAGTCGGTGTGGATGGCGGGATGGAAGTATTCGCGGGTGTGGGCGTAGCTCTTGGTGCTGCCCTGGTGGTCGTTGAAGGCGACGCAGGGGCTGATGACATCAATCAGGGCAAAACCATTGTGCTTGAGACCCGCCTGAATCAGCGGAATCAGCTGATCCTTGTCGCCGGAAAAGCCGCGGGCGACGAAGCCGCAGCCGAGGGTGATGGCGGTAAGTACGGGGTCGATGGGCGGGTTTTCATTGACCTGGCCGTACTTGGCCTTGCTGCCCACATCGGCGCTGGCGGAGAACTGGCCCTTGGTGAGGCCGTAGACGCCGTTGTTTTCGATGATGTAGAGCATGTTCACA
>SLLK01000015.1 GCA_007134115.1 Gammaproteobacteria bacterium
TAGATCATGGACACGTTGAAAGCACGCATTGTCGCAAATACGTACACGTTGACTACGCTGTATCATCGTATCGCTGTGCTGCAGCAGATATTAGAGCAGGTGTATTTTACGACCGACGACTCGGCCACCTATGCAGATCGCTACAGCGCGGCGGTCGCCGCGCTGGAAGAGACCGATCGCGTCGCGCTGGAAGAGTGGGAGACAGATTGGCTCACGCATTTCTCGGAGGACAATGTGCACCACGAACTGTCCGCGCTGCGCGAATGGGCCGGCTCGTTACCACGCATGACCATTTACGTACCGGTCGCCTTCGACGCGCCGGCGGCGGCCGTGGTGGGGCAGTGGTGTCGGGCCGAGATCGATGAGTCGCTTATGCTGGAGATACTCGTCGATCCGGCCGTCGTCGGCGGCTGTGGCGTGATCCGTGAGTACACGTACCACGACCTCTCTTTGCGCGCGAAGCTCGCTGCTGACCCGACGGCGATCAAAGAGGTGTTGCAATCATATGAGTAAGGACATCCGAGCACAGGAAGTGGGCCTGGTGGTCAAGGCCAAGCGATACCTCATGACCATTGAGGGGTTACCCTCAGCACGTGTGAACGATCTGCTGGTCGACACGGAAGGTAATCGGGCCATCGTACGCGCCCTGGGCGATGAGTATGTGTACGCGCTTGCGCTGAGCGACAGCGCACACCCGGGTGATCGGTACTCGTACCTATCGGCCGAGGATTTTTACTACTGTGGTGAGGAACTGTTTGGGCGGGTGATCGATACCTTCGGCCGACCGATCGACGAGCAGGGGTCATTTCCGCCGGGGAATGTGCCGTTTAAGCTGGAGGTGGAGGCGCCCGGAGTGGAGGTGCGTGAGCATATTCACGCACAGCTTCATACCGGACTGAGTATGGTCGATACGTTGATACCAATCGCCAAGGGTCAACGACAGCTTATCTTCGGGCCGATGCGCAGCGGGAAAAGCACCTTCTTGACGGGGACGGTGCGAGCGCAGGCCGAGCAAAATACCGTCTGTATCTACACGGTCATTGGGAAGCCGATCAATGGCTTGCGCAAGATCACCGACACTATCATCGATGAAGCACATCCCGACAGCAAAAATATCGTCATCGCCGCGCTCTCCGATGAGCCGGCGTCGGTCATTGTGTTGGCTCCGTCGGTGGCGTTCTTGCTGGCCGAGTACTATCAGTCGCAGGGCGAGCACGTGCTGGTCATCTTGGACGATCTCGATGCGCACGCCAAGTACTTGCGCGAGATCGCGCTTCTGGAGGGGCGTTTGCCGAGTACCGAGTCGTACCCGGGTGACGTCTTCTACCAGCACGCCCACTTGATGGAGCGCTCCGGACACTTTACCGAAGAGGTCGGCGGTGGGTCGATCACGGCCTTGCCGGTCATCCAGACCGACTTGAAAAATTTCTCCGACCTCATCCCGACCAACGTCATGGCCTGTACCGATGGTCACCTCTCCTTCTTGCCCAATCTACGGGCGGAGGGTATCTACCCATCGATCAGTATCGAACAGTCGGTGACCCGTGTCGGCCGGCAGGCGCAGACCACACTGCAGAAGCAGGTGACGCGGCATGTGCAGACCTTGCTTGGTTCGTATCGGACACAGCGCGAGTATGCGAAGTTTAGTGCTGACCTATCTGAGCAAGCCAAAACGACGCTGCGCAAGGGTCGCTTGGTTGAGACGGCGCTGGAGCAGCTACCCTACAGCGGGCGGAGTTACGAAGTGCAGGTGCTCTTGCTCGGACTCATCTTTACCGGGTACTTCATCGAGAAGGACGAGGACTTCTTATCGACACAACGGGAGCGCCTTCTCTCCGTACTGCTCGGGCACGATGAGTTCGCCCCGCTGCGCGAGATGGTCGGCGACAATGAGGCGACCTGGGAGGATTTTTTGGAGCGACTGGGTGCCCAGCATGAGGTAATTGATTCGTATGTCCGTCATTCGTGAACTACAGGCGCAGCTGGATCAAGTGCAGACGGCACAGTTCGTCACGACCATGCTGCGTGATATCAGCGCCACCCGCCTGCAGTCTATCCGGGCGATTTTTGAGGCCAATAAGGCCTACTACCAACAGCTACATAGCTTGATGGAGGCGGTCAAGGCCTACGCGCACCATACCGGTATCGATATATCGCAGACGGGGCCAAGTCGCGGTCGTATCTATGTGGCGGTGACCGCCAACAAGCGCTTCTACGGCAAGCTCAACCACAACGTGATGAGTACCTTGTATCACACGCTCGGCGAAGAGCCGTCGGTGGCCGGTTACGCCATCGGGCAGACCGGTCTGCAGTACCTGGAGTCGCATCCGGATATTCGCGCGCGGGTTACTAGTCGTGTCTTTACGAACGACGTACCGACGAGCAAGGAGATCAGTCGCGTGATCCGGGACCTGGAGGATTATAGCGAGGTCTATGTTGTGCACCCCACCTTCATTAACTCATTTCGCCAGGAGGTGATCTTGACCGACATCACCCACCAGCCACAGGATACGTCGGTCGAGACACCGTCGGTCGAGTACCTCTGCGAGCCGGAGTTGCCGCAGCTGCTGAAATTCTTTCGTACTCACATCCGACTGACGCTCTTTAAGCGCGCACTGCTGGAGACGCGTCTGGCGCTGACCGGTGCGCGGTTGATGAAGATGCAGCGCGCGCGTGAGCGTAGTGTAGAATTGGTACGAGAACAGCAGCGCGTGATCCATAAAGAGATGAGCACTATTGCGAGCATGCGACTGCTCGAGACGTCGGTCAGTTTCCATACCGATACCAAGATATGAACGATACCACACACAACACTTCCGAAGATCTCTCAGTTGGCCGCGTGCGCGGTGTCTTGGGGCAGATCGTGCGTATCGATCGCGACGGTGCGCACAAGCCGGAGCTGCGCGAGCTGTTGACCGCGCGGGAGGATCCCACCATCCGTTTGGAGGTGTACGCGTACGAAGATCCACACACCATCTACTGCTTACTCCTCTCCGATGTCGACCAGATTACGCGTGGTCTGGAAGTGATTTCGACCGGCGGGAAGATCACCATACCGGTGGGCCGGGCGGTGCTCGGACGGGTCATCGACCTCTACGGCGAAGCCATCGACGGTCGGCGCGAGATCGAGTCCGACCAGACTCGTGTGGTGTATCGCACCCAGAGTATGTCCAAAGGGATGCAGGTAGAACGTCCGCACGAGGTATTGGAGACCGGTATCAAGACTATCGACTTTTTCGCACCGCTTATGCGTGGCGGGAAGATGGCGCTGGTCGGCGGCGCCGGGGTCGGGAAGACGACCTTGCAAGAGGAGATACTGCGCAACGTGGTCTACGACGGCACCGGCGTGTCGGTCTTTGCCGGCATTGGTGAGCGTATTCGTGAGGGTCACGCGCTATGGTCTTCGCTTGAGGAACATGAGGTCCTCGATCGTACCGCACTGGTCTTCGGCCATATCAATAAAAACGCGGCGGTACGGTCGCTCACCGCCGCCTCCGCGGCGACGCTGGTCGAATACTTTCGCGATGAGACTCGACAGGACGTCCTCTTCTTTGTCGATAACGTGTTCCGCTTTTTGCAGGCGGGGAGTGAGA
>SLLK01000121.1 GCA_007134115.1 Gammaproteobacteria bacterium
GACCGCCGTAATGTGCCTGTCGTCCCTCAAGCCAGGCGCTGACCGCCTCCATAAAATCGGCGCTGTCCAGGGTGAACGCCAGTCGCTCCGGATCACGCGCCACCGTCGCATCATCACCGGCGGCGATACGGTTAAGCACGGCACGGATTTCACGCACGGCGAGTGGCGGCTTGGCCGCCAGGGAAGCAGCCACGGCCGCGGCCTGCGTTGCCAGATCATCAGCTTCCACCGTGCTGACGGTGCCGGCCGGCAGATCACTCAATGCCATCGCCTCACCCGCCAGGGCCAGCCGGCGCGCCAGCGACGGACCGAACTCCTGCACCAGCCGCGGCAAAATGCCCCAGCCCAGGTACATGCCACGGTCCACCTCCGGGAACAACAGGCGTGCGTCCGGCGTACCCACGCGAAAATCAGCAGCCGCGAACAAACACGCGCCCGCGCCGACCACGTGGCCGCGCACCGCAATCACCGTCGGCACGGAACAGTCGCGCCAGCACCTGACCAGGCGCTGACCCAACCGCCCCATCTCCAGGCCCACTGCGTGAGGCCCGCCCGGCTCAGCCAGGCGCTGCCCCTGCTCGGGATCGGCCAGATCGGCGCCATGACTGAAATCCGCGCCGGCAGCGCTGAGCGAAACGCAGCGCACATGGTCGCGTGCAGCGACCTCTTCGAGAACCGCAATCAGCTCGCGCAGCAATGCGGCAGAAAAACGGTTACCCGGCGGGCGGTCAATCAGGATATTCGCCACGTGCGCCTGCTCGCGCACGGTCACCGGCGAGCGCCCGGCACTCACCGGTCGGCCGCCGCGCACGGGTGAATCTCCTGGTCGGCTGACGGTGGCATCAGCACGGGCCTGGCCACTCAGTCATCCAGCAGGGCCCGGGCTTGCACAAGGACCTCTACAGACTCATCGTGTCGGCCTTCTTCGTGCAACTCAACACCCTGATCGCGCAATTCCTCGACGCGGGCAATCACATCCTCGTCGTACTGGTCGTGATCATTCAACAGAACGGTATCGATGGACTGTATATGCATGGGGCACTGATGGGCCCAGACGGCACCGATGGGTGCAGCCAGCATCATGACCAGCAACAGGGTGAGGATTCTCGGGTACACCATGATTCACCTCCTCGTTGATAACAGCGATTACTGACCATCCTTGCGATTCTGATAACGCTGGATGAGCAGCGGTTGCAGTTTGAGGTTGAGCAAAAACAGGGGCACGAACACCACCAGACCGGTCAGCATGGCGCCATCCCGGGTGAGTTCGACAAACATATTGATCACGGCCACGATCAGCACAGTCACCAGCAACGGTGGCGTGATAAAACCGAACATGACGCGCGGCGGTTCCTGTGGTCCGGGTTTCTCGGTCAAGACTTTTCTCCCCGCTCAGAACAATCTGGGTTTACAAGAAATTCATTCGCGACCCAATCGATCAAGCCCGAAACGGCGCGCCAGCGACCGGTCCAGAAGACGCGTGGGCAATAACCACCGTAGCAGGGCCAGCTTGAGGCTGCCATTGCCGGTACGCACGGTGTGCGGCGGGCGACGGCGTGACACGGCGCGCAGTACCGCGGCGGCCACCGTCTCGGGCGACGTGGCATCCACCTGCGAGGCACCGGCCCGTGCCTGTATCCCGTCCTCAACCGGCTCGTAAAGAGATTCACCACGCTTCGGCGGCGTCACCCCGGCCACGGCAGTGTCACCGAAGCGCGAACGAATGGCCCCCGGCTGCACCGTCACTACCGCAATACCGAATGGCGACAGCTCCATCCGCAGGGCGTCGGACAGGCTGTGCAGGGCCGCCTTCGAGGCGCAGTAGGCGCCGGCAAAGGGCGTGGTCAGCACACCGGACACACTGCCTATATTCACAATACAGCCCCGCCGCCGACGCACCATGCCGGGCACCACGGCCTGCGTCAGCGCCACCGGGCCAATGACATTGGTCTCGAACTGGCGGCGCAGCCGGCTCAGGGGCATTTCCGCCAGCGGCCCCATGGCGCCGAAACCCGCATTATTGATCAGCACATCCACGTTCTCGTGCTCTTCCTCAATACGGGTGACCGCCACATCGATGCTCATCTGGTCATTGACGTCCAGCGTCATGGTGGCAATACCGCGACTGCGCAGCGGCGCCAGCGTGTCCTCCCGGCGGGCGGTCGCGTACACCGTGTAGCCCGCATCATGGAAAGCGTTGGCCAGTGCGGCGCCAATGCCACTGGAACAGCCGGTCACAAGAACAGTTCTGGGACGACGTGCCATGCGCACCTCTTGATCAAGTTCGCGACCGCGCGGGGACTGTGCACCGCAAAGCCCCGGCGCGGGTTTGTCAGCCCCCATGGTAACGCGCCCGGCGCCATAGCGCATTGCCTCACTTGCGCCGGCGGCAACATCCACTGCACCCTGTAGAGGAATCGCTTACCCTGCAGAGCTCGCATCAACATGAATGACAAACTGGACTTTCTTGCCCGCGTCCCGCTGTTCGCCGAGCTGGGTCGTGACGAACTGGATACGCTGGGCGGCATGGCCGTGATGCGTTCATTTCCGCGCGATGTGATCATTTTCCAGGAAAACGACTATGCCGACGCCCTCTATATGATCCGCGAGGGCAGGGTCAAGGTCGTGCTTGCCGACGAGGACGGCCACGAGGTCATCGTGTCCATACTGCAGGCCGGCGAAAGCTTCGGTGAGCTGGCGCTGATCGACTCTGAGGTACGCTGCGCCCGGGTCGTCACCATGACCGACGTCAAGGTCGCCATGCTGGCCAAGGCCGATTTCCAGGACTGGCTGCAGCGCAATCCCTCCATCGCCCTGTCGCTGCTGCAGGATGTGGCGCGCCGCCTGCGCCTGGCCAACGAGACCATCGGCAGCCTCGCCATGCTCGATGTGCACGGCCGGGTGGCGCGCGTGCTGCTCAACAACGCTGCCAGCGAGGACGGCCAACTGGTGGTGCGCACGCCGATGACGCAGAAAGACATCGCCGCCATGGTTGGCGCCTCGCGCGAGATGGTCAACCGGGTGTTCAAGCAACTCGCCGAGCAGGGCAGCATTTCGCTGCGCGACGGGCAAATTTATATCCACCAGTCGCTCAAGCCCTGAGCCGGCAAGACTGTCACACGCGCTGATCGCCGCTCTGGTTTGCCGCGAAATACACGCGAAACGAACGCATTAGTAACCCGAGCTGGCGCTCGGCTGTTCCAGCCTCACGGTTTCAGCATGTTGAATGTCTTTTGGCAGTTTCGTATAAGCCATTGTTTTTATTTCGCGCCCATTTCGCGTGTATTTCGCGGCCAACCAGTGATCTGTCGTAGCTATCAGCTCCCCGGTCAGCGAACCGGGCATCCGCCCCGGCGCTCACCAGGGCTTTTTATCGGTGACTTCGGTGTATTCGGTGGCGCCTTTCAGTGATGGGAGCGCCTCCATTAAGGAAACGCTGATCTATTCGTCACGTCTCAGCGGGTCCTGTAGCGTCCAGCTGCAAGGCGCCGTGCGCAGGGAAGGCTGGTTGCCTTTTCAAGCACAGCAACGCCGCAGATGGGCGCTACAGGGCCCGCCCTTCGGGGCTTTGCCAGAAAGTCAGCCTC
>SLLK01000065.1 GCA_007134115.1 Gammaproteobacteria bacterium
GGCCCGGCGCGAGCCGCCGACAGCCGGCGAGCAGTCATGGCTGGAGCGGGTCATGCAAACCAATGCCGGCGGCAACGAACGTACTTTCATCGCCCCCATTGGCATGGCGCGACGCGATGACGGCCAGCCCGTCGCCGGCTCGCTGGGCCAGGCCGAAGTGCATGTTTCACGCGCGCGCACCCAGGCGCGGCAGTGGCAGGTGCGTCTCACCGGGACGCTGACCACACTGGCTGTGCTGCTCATCAGCCTGCTGCTTGCACTGCATGTCAGCCGGGGTATCAGCGCCCCCATGCGCCGCCTTGCCGAAGGCGTACGAGCCTTGCAGGAAGGCCGCTTTTCGCATCGGGTGACAGAAGGTTCCGGCGGTGAGCTGGGCACACTGGAACGTGGCATCAACCGCATGGCGGCGGCCCTGCAAAGTGGCCGCCATGAGTTGCGCAGCCGGGTCGACCAGGCCACCGTCGAACTGCGCAGTACGCTGGAGGAACTTGAGGTCAAGAACGTAGAGCTGGACCTGGCGAGACGGCGCGCCATTGATGCCAGCCGCAGCAAATCGGAATTCCTGGCCAACATCAGCCATGAGATCCGCACCCCGGTGAACGGCATCCTCGGCTTCACCCGCCTGTTGCAGCAGACACGCCTGGACAACGAGCAAACCGAGTATGTGCACATCATCAACCGCTCGGCCACCAGCCTGCTGGGTATCATCAATGATGTGCTCGATTTTTCCCGCGTCGACGCTAACAAGCTGATTGTAGAACAGGTGGACATCCATCTGCCCGAGCTGGTGGAGGACACGGTGGCCCTGCTCGCGCCGCAGGCCTACGAGAAAGGCCTGGAGCTGGTCTGCCTGATCTACAGCGATGTTCCGTCGTGGGTGCGTGGCGACCCCGTACGCCTGCGCCAGATTCTCACTAACCTGCTGGGCAATGCGATCAAATTCACCCGCAGCGGCCACGTGGCGGTACGGGTCATGAGCGAGCAGGACACGGCACAACGGGCAA
The DNA here is from genome assembly GCA_007134115.1 of Gammaproteobacteria bacterium. GTDB lineage: Bacteria > Pseudomonadota > Gammaproteobacteria > UBA5335 > SLRW01 > SLLK01. The sequence goes on from SLLK01000065.1 coordinate 1,005, forward strand.
CGGTGACCGTCAGCGTGACCGATACGGGCATCGGCATCGCGCCGGCCGACCAGGAGCACATATTCAAGGCCTTTACCCAGGCCGACAGTTCCGCCACGCGGCGTTTCGGGGGCACCGGGCTGGGTCTGTTCATCTCTGACAGGCTGATCCAGGCGATGGGCGGGAAAATCGGTTTCCGCAGCCGCCAGGGTGAGGGCTCGCGCTTCTGGTTTACGCTCAGTCTGGACAAGGTTGTACAGGTCGATACCCCGCCACCCGAGGGGCTGGGTGGCGAACCGGTGTTGTTATTCGAGAGCTTCCATCTGGCCAGCCTGTCACTGCGCCACACGCTGGAGTCATGGGGCGCACAGGTCACTGAAACCGACAGCATTCCAGCCCTGCTTGAGGCGGCCGCCGCCCGGCCGCCGCGGGTGGTGGTACTGGGATTGCCCGCCGCGGATTTCGACAACGGCGCGGGCGGCGATGTGCTGAGCCGCCTTTCACCCCTTGAATTACCCTGCCTGGTACTGGTCAACTCCACCGACCGCGCCCTGCATCAGCGCGTGCGTAACGCCGGCGCTGCCGTGTGCCTGCCACGTGCAACACGGCGCTGCCAGTTGCACCAGGGATTACAGGATATCCTTCGCGGTATCGCCACGCCGGGCCCGGCGGACGCCGGTGAAAGCACCCCATCAACACCCGCCTTTGCCGACATGACCGACCGGCGTCTGGCCGGTCTGCGGGTGCTGGCCGCGGATGACAATCGCATCAATCTGCACCTGCTGGCCACCCTGCTCCAGCGTCACGGCGCCGAGGTTGAGCGGGCGGCTGACGGGGAGGAGGCACTGGAGCATCTCCGGCACGGCCGGTTTGATTGCGTGCTCATGGATGTGCACATGCCTTCCCTGAGCGGCACGGACGCCACGCGTGAGCTGCGCCGCACGCACCAGAATGCCAGCACGCCGGTCATCGCGGTGACGGCCAACGCCGTACCCGGTGAGCAGGAGCGTTTGAAGGCGGCCGGCATGGATGACAGCCTGGTCAAACCACTGGATGAAGAACACCTGGTGCAAACCGTGTTGCGCTGGACGGGACAGACGCGGGACGGCGAGCCGGCTACGCAGAACAAGCCCGCACAGGCAGCGCCGGAGGTACAGGAACCCGACCCGATGTCACTGGCCATGCTGCTGGAAGATCTGCCCGCCCACCGCGACGCGATGCTGGCGGCCCTGGGCGAGGATGACCTGGAGCAGGCCGTGCATTACGCCCACCTCATTCATGGCTCGGCCGCCTTTTGCCGACTCCCGCAGCTGCGCGAAGCCGCCGCCGCTGCCGAAAAAGCCCTGCGTCAGCCGACACCCGCCCCGGAACGCCGCCGGCGCGCCGACGCACTGGCGCAGGAAATCGACCGGTTCATCGCCTCCCATCTGGGCGCCGCCTCGACAACCGCACGCGACGGGTCCTGATACCCGCACCCGGGCTCCGGCAGGCAGGGGCGACTCGTTCAGCCGTGCCGCGCCTCGAGCACCAGCCGCTTCATGTCATGCACGGCTGTCTCCAGCCCGGTAAAAATGGCTCTCGCGACAATGGCGTGACCGATATTGAGCTCGACGATTTCCGGGATCATCGCCACCGGCTGTACGTTGTGATAGTGCAAACCGTGCCCGCCATGAACGATCAGACCCAGCGCATAAGCCCGTGATGCCGCTTCCTGCAGCTCACGCAGGGCAGCGGCCCGGCTGTTGCGGTCGGTGGCCTCAGCGTAGCGACCGGTGTGCAGCTCCACCACCGGCGCGCCGACCCGTGCCGAGGCTTCCAGCTGCGCCACATCCGGATCCACAAACAGCGACACGCGGATCCCGGCTTCGGCTAGGCGAGCGCAGGTATGCCGCAGGCGCGACTCATGCCCGGCCACATCGAGACCGCCCTCGGTGGTCAACTCCTCGCGTCGCTCGGGCACCAGACAACAATCCGCCGGTTTGAGCGCTTCAGCGAAAGCCAGCATTTCGTCGGTCACGGCCATCTCCAGGTTCAGATGCGTCTGAATGGTCGCCGCCAGCAGTTCCACATCGCGTTCGTTGATATGACGGCGATCCTCGCGCAGATGCACGGTGATACTGTCGGCACCCCCCTGCTCCGCCGCCAGCGCCGCCTGCACCGGCTCGGGATAGGACGTGCCGCGTGCCTGACGCACATTGGCCACATGGTCGATATTGACCCCCAGCGCGATAGGGCGTGCCGTATTCATTCCACAACCTCCTGTCTGGCAGCCAGGCGCCCGCGACGCATGGCCAGCATGACCTGCCGTGACTTGAGTGGTCGCCCGGCCAGGTACACCTCCAGCACCCGTCGCAACAACCCGCCGGCACGGCGCAGTTCATCGCCGTCGGCCAGGCGGTCATCGGCCAGCGCCAGCAATACCTGTCCGGGCACATCGAGGTCACCTGCGGGCTCCCCGTGCAGGCGCCGCGGACCGGCCAGCGGATCAAAGCGGTACCAGCAATCGGCGCGCACCGCCGGCCCACCCTCGGCCTCGTGACGCAGATCCGGAGCCAGACCGAGCTCTTCCAGCAGGCGCTTCTCGAAGCGCCGAAGCAGCACC
>SLLK01000135.1 GCA_007134115.1 Gammaproteobacteria bacterium
CCTTGAGCATGCGCGCGGCCACGCCCGATTCGCCGTCCGCGCCATCAAACACCGAGGCGGCGTGCTGCATCAGCGCACGGCTGTTCTCGATCTGCGTCATGATCTCCACTGACGGGTGCTTGAGTGACTGGTACCCGCCGATCAGCTTGCCGAACTGCTTGCGGGTACGCAGATAGTCCAGCGTCAGCTCGAACACGCCATTGGCCACCCCCGTCAGCTCGGTGCCCACCAGCAGCCAGCCCAGGCTGTGTACATGACGCACGGCCTCATGCGCGTCTCCGCCGCCCAGACGGGCACCTGCCGGCAGCGTGACACCCTCCAGATCGATGCGGTAACTGCGGCGGGTTTCGTCCACCAGCAGCTCGCGGCGCATGGCATGCGGGGACAGTGCCTCGGGGCTCAGCGCGAACACCGCCAGCTGCTCGCCATCGCGCGCGGCGACCAGCAGCACATCAGCATGCGCGGCATCCAGCACGCCGGCGGCGACGCCGCTGAGTTGCCACTGCTCGCCGTCGCGTTGCGCGGTGACCCCCACATGTTCAGGCTCCCAGGAACCATCCGTACCGCTCAGCGCCACGCTGCCGATCAACTCGCCACTGGCCAGGCCGGGCAACCAGCGCTGCTGCTGCGCCTCATCACCGGCGCGCAGCAACAGTTGGCCGGCCAGGGTCGTCGCCAGAAACGGCGAGGCCAGCAGGTGCTTGCCCATGGGTTCGACCACAGCGACCAGCTCGCCGGCCCCCAGACCGGCGCCGCCGTGGGTTTCCGGCACGGCGATACCCATCCAGCCCAGTTCGGCCATGGCCTGCCACAGCCCCCGGTCGAAACCACTGTCTTCGGCCAGCCAGCGCCTGACGTCCTCAAAGCCGCACTTGTCGCGCAGGAACTCGGCCACGGTATCAGCCAGCATGCCCTGCTCGTCGGTATATTCAATGCTCAATTCACTTGCGGTCATGCCCGCCTCCGTTTCCGGTGTCATCGTCGTGGCGCATGGGGGTTCAGCCTTTTTCCAGGCCCAGCAAGCGCTCACCGATGATGTTGCGCTGAATCTCGCTGGTGCCGCCGCCGATGGTCGCCGAGTACGAGTTCATGTGATTACGCTGCCACATGCCACCGGACAGCGCATCGGGGTCGCCCATGTACAGAGCTGCCTGGCCGCCCTGCATGGTCACGGCGAAGGCGCTCATGCGGCGCATGAACTCCGAACCCACGAGCTTGCCCATCAGCATCGGCGCCAGCTCACGCCCCGGTGTCAGCAGTTTCTGGTTGCGCGCGCGCAGCTTGTTCAGAACGAGGCAACGTTCTTCAATCATGAACTGCACCAGCTGCTCACGAATACGCACGTCGTCGGTCGCCGGACGGCCATCGCGGCGGGCGTGGCGTGCGGTGTCCACCAGATCACGCGTGGTAATGGCGGACATGATGTTGCCGCCGGCCTGGCCCTCGGAGGCGCCTCGCTCAAAGGTCAGCACCGCCATGGCCACACCCCAGCCCTGCCCTTCTTCGCCGACCATGGTGTCGGCGGGAATGCGCGCATCGGTGAAGAAGGTCTGATTGAAGCCCAGCTCGCCGGTCATTTTGCGGATCGGGCGCACCTCGATACCCGGCGCGTCCATGGGGCACAGGAAGAAGCTCAGCCCGGCATATTTGTTGGGCGCCTCGGGGTTGGTGCGGGCGAGCAGGATCATGTGGGCGGCAAACTCGCCCTGGCTGGTCCAGATCTTGGAGCCGTTGATGATGTATTCATCACCCTCACGCACTGCCCGCGTCTGCGAGTTGGCCAGGTCCGAGCCGTTCTCCGGCTCCGAAAAGCCCTGACACCAGATTTCCTCAGCGCTGAGAATGTGTTTCACGTAACGCTTTTTCTGCGCCTCACTACCCAGTTTGAGAATGGTCGGTCCGGCCCACGACAAACCGATGGCATTGATCATGAACGGCGCTTTGGCGCGCACCATTTCCTCGGTGACGATATCCTGACAGACCTGCGGCATCCCGCCGCCGCCGTATTCACGCGGCCAACTCATGCCCAGATAGCCGGCCTCATACACCTTGCGCTGCCAGTCACGCAGGTACTCGAACTGCTGGCGGTCCTCGATCTCCATGAACGTCAGCGGCAGCTTGAAATCCGGCTGCGGCGGCATGTTCGCCTTCAGCCACGCCGCCACTTCGGCGCGAAATTGCGTTAAATCGGGGGTGTCTTCGCTGGGGTTTTGTGTCGCCACTGGCATACCTCCGCACTGCGATGATTCCGGCTGCCCTCCGGTATGCTGGCGGCCCGGTGAAGACCACCAAGCTACCACCGCACCCGGCGGAGAATCAAGCAAGCGCTTGATAAAACCACACAGAATGATAAGCTCGAAATTCGCAATACCCGGTCCGCCGCGCCCACACTACAGGGACGCCTGAGCGGACCGCCATCCAACCCCAGGGGAGCAGCGCAGGCCATGAGTTTTGAATCCATCTTCCGTCCCGGACTTTTGCGTGACCAGGTCGTGCTGGTCACCGGCGGCGGCTCGGGCATTGGCCGCTGCATGGCGCACGAGGTGGCGCATCTGGGGGCCACGGCCTTTATTGCCGGACGCAGTGAAGACAAGCTCGCCGCAGTGGCGGAGGAAATCCGCACGGATGGCGGCAAGGTCGATTACGCCACCTGTGACATCCGCGACGAGGACCAGGTCAAGACACTCATCGCCACCCTGCTCGAGCGCCACGGGCGCCTCGACGGCGTCATCAACAACGCCGGCGGGCAGTTCCCCGCACCGCTGGAGAATATCTCGCGCAACGGCTTCGAGGCCGTGGTGCGCAATAATCTGATCGGCACCTTTTTGATCTCGCGCGAGGCCGTCAACCAGTATATGAAGGAGCACGGCGGCAGCATCGTGTGTATTCTCGCCGACATCGAGAAGGGCATGCCGCTGATGGGTCACTCGGGGGCGGCGCGCGCCGGGGTGCAGAACCTGGTCAAGACCGCCGCGGTGGAATGGTCGCGCTTTAATGTGCGCATCAACGCCATCCTGCCCGGCATCATCGCCTCCAGCGGGCTGGAGACCTACGACGCCGAAACACGCAAGAATATTTTCCGCGTGCGCGAGGAAATCCCCCTGCGACGCCTGGGTACCGAGAGTGAAATCAGCGCGGCGGCCACCTTCCTGCTCTCGCCGGCCTCGGTGTATACCACTGGCGCTTCGCTCAAGGTGGACGGCGGCATCAGCCTGTACGCGCAGATGTTCCGCGTGCCCACGCACGAGTTGTCTGAACCGTTCAATGGCTTCCATCGCGCCTATAATCCGGACTGGATCGAAGAGAGCAAGGACTAGCAGCCTGTCGGACTTAAGTGTTCGTAGCGAGGGGAAGTCCGGTTTGAGTCACTTTTTGAACAATTTTGAGGCGAATAGTGGTTCTATTTAACGAAAAACTGCTCAAAAAGGGGCCAAATCCGGCTTTCCCGCAGCAGGACAGCTTAAGTCCGACAGGCTGCCAGGCCCGTTGCGGCGACGCCCGGTGGCGCCTGAAAAACCGGACACCTGGACTTTCAACAGCGCATGCGCCCCTGTCGGCAACAGGTCGAGC
>SLLK01000354.1 GCA_007134115.1 Gammaproteobacteria bacterium
GGGTACAGGCGTTTGATCGCCCCCTTGAACTGGCGCCCGTTGCCCGGGTGTATCTGAACCGGGCCAGCGAAAACCGTGATATTGCCGATTTTCGCGGGCACGTCGACTATGTCGTGCGCTACGGGGCCGAAAGCGGCATCGTGGGTGAGCTGATGTACCGGCGCGGGCGCGAGCGGCGCAGCACCTGGCAGCTGGATCTGTCCTACCCGATCCGCCAGCGGATGTTCGCCAATGCGGGAGGTTACGTTTATCTTCAGTTGTTTGAAGGCTATGGCGAGAGCCTGCTTACCTACAACCAGAAAAGTGACTTGCAGGTCAGGCTGGGGATTGCCATCGTTCGCTGATTGACGACGGCGCCGGGCATGGTCCGGTGGGTTCCGATGTAGTAGTTTGGTCGCCGGCCCGGCGGAGCGTAAAACCGGATCGTGGAACGAGGTGCCATGGAAATTCCCGTGTTTGAGCTGCAACGTCCCTTTGAGTCGGGCGTCACCGGGCCCGATGAGCTCGGCGATGCGGCGTGGTGGTTCGTGTTCCAGGGCGACCGTTTATTGCTGCAGCGCGAGGGTGGTGAGTTCGCGCCGCCCGCCATGCGACGCATAGAAATGCTGGGTGTAGAGGTGATCAGCCGGCATTACCTGGGGCAGCTCGACGGCCGGCACTGCTATGGCGTGGATGCGGCCGGTGCGGAGCCGCCGCCGGGGCTGGAGCCGCGTCACCTGTTCGGCCTCGGCGAGCGCATGGACCAGGATCTCTACCTGCTCGCCGGGCGCACCTTCCAGATCCTTGAATGGGACCGCAAGCACCGGTTCTGCGGCCGCTGTGGCACCGCCACGGAGTATCGCCGCAATGAGCGCGCGCGGCGCTGTCCGCAGTGTGAACTGACCGTATTCCCGCGTCTCACCCCGGCGATGATGGCGCTGGTGCGGCGTGACCGCCAGATCCTGCTGGCACGTTCACCACGTTTCCCCAAGGGCTTTTACAGTGTGCTGGCGGGGTTTGCCGAGCCGGGCGAGACCATGGAGGCCTGCGTGCGCCGCGAAGTGCGTGAGGAGGTTTCACTGGAAGTGGAAAACATCCGCTATTTCGGTTCGCAGCCGTGGCCTTTTCCGCACTCGCTGATGATGGCCTACACTTGCGACTACGCGGGCGGCGAACTGCGCGTGGATGATGACGAACTGGAGCACGCCGACTGGTTCGAGCCCGAGGCCCTGCCGCCGGTCCCCGGCGAGATGAGCATCGCCGGCCACCTGATCCGCTGGTTCGTACGCGAGGTCACGGGCCGCTAGTTTGTGCGCCCGCCAGCAGCACACTGCTGCCTTTCACCTTTCACCTTTCACCTTTCACCTTTCACCTTTCACCTTTCACTTTTCACCGTTCACTTTTCACCGTTCACCAACCCCAACCCCTGTCCCATCCGCACCGGCGTATCAGGATACAGCCCCGCATCCCACGCCACCCCCGGCGCCGGGAACAGCAGGATCACCGTGGACCCCATGTTGAAACGGCCCATTTCCCCGCCGCGCGGCAAGCGGGTGCTTCCGTTTTCGTAGTTCCAGGTCTGTATACGGCGTCCCGCCGGCGGCGTGACTTCGCCGGCCCAGACCGTTTCGATGCTGCCCACCAGCATCGCGCCCACCATCACCAGGGCCGCGGATGGCTGACCATCGAACAGGCAGGCCACCCGTTCATTGCGCGCAAACAGGCGGGGCATGGCGCGGGTGGTGGCGGGGCTCACGCTGAACAGTCGGCCGGGCACGTGAATCATGCGCGTGAGCGTGCCGTCCACGGGCATGTGTACGCGATGGTAGTCGCGCGGCGAGAGATAGATAGTGCAGAAGCTGCCGTCGGCAAACGTGGCCGCCGCCGGATCATGGCCCAGCAGTTCGCTGACTGTGTAGCTGCGGCCCTTGGCCTGCAGCAACTGGCCGTCGCGGATGTCCCCCAGTGCACTGATGCGCCCGTCGGCGGGCGAACAGATCACGCCTGTGCCGGCAGCCAGTGGGCGTGCGGACGGTTTGAGGCGCCGGGTGAAAAAGGCGTTGAAGTGCCCGTACGCGTCGGCGCGGGAGTCCAGCGCCTCGCTCATGTCGACGCCGAAAGCCCGGATAAATGTGCGAATGATGAACAGCCGCAACGGCCGCCAGCGCACGCGGGCAAGGCGGTGAATCAGCCGCGACAGGGTGTGCTGTGGCAGCAGGTGCTGCAGCGAGCTGGTCAGCCGATCACGGCGGGAAGCGGCTTGCGGTGCGCGAGTGTCGGTCATCAGTGGCCCTGATGCCGGTGATGGTCCTCATGGCCGGCTTTTCTCACCGGCAGGGTGACGGACGTGGTATCGCCATCGACCTGCAGACTGAGTTCCACGCTGTCGCCGGCACGTAATTCGCGGCGCGGCGCAATCAGCATCAGGTGCTGTCCGCCGGGCCGGAACGTGCTTTGCTCACCCGGGGCCAGACGCACCTCGTTGATACGGCGCATGGTGGCGACCCCGTCTTCGCGCTGGTGCGTTTCGTGCAGCTCCACGCGCTCGAAGTCCTCGCTTTCGCCGCCACTGATCACGATCTCTTCGTCGCCCTTGTTGGTGAATACCAGGTAGCCGGCCATCACGCCCGCATTGGGCGGCGCCTCGCGCACCCAGGGGTCCTCGATGGCCAGTTCGGCCTGTGCCGGGGCCGCTAACAGCAAGAGCAGGGCGCCGGTCAGGGCGCTGCCAAAACGGTTGATCATCTGCGTTGTCCCATGATGATGCGCATGTCCGCGGCTATGGCAGCCGGTTCCAGGGGCGGGGTGAAATAGGCGGCTATGCGTCCCTGCGGGTCTACTACTACCAGCGAGGCGGTGTGATCAATCAGGTAGTCGCCCGCGTCGTCGGCGGGGTGGCGTTGCACGCCGATGGCGGCAGCGCGCGCGAAACTGTCGGTTTGCTCGCGCTCGCCGGTGACGCCGATAAACGCGTCATGGAAATATCCGGCGTACTCGCCCACCCGTTGTTCATCATCGCGCTCGGGGTCGACGGTCACGAAAACTACCCGGGGTGATTTGTGACCGGCGTTGTCCATGCGCGTGACCGCGTTCGCCAGCACGCCCAGGGTAATGGGGCAGACATCCGGGCAATGGGTGAAGCCGAAAAACAGGACGTGCCACTGATCTTCCAGATCGCTGCCGGTCCACGCTTCACCGTGCTGGTCGCGCAGTTCAAAGGCGGGCAGCTCGCGCGGTTCCGGTAGCACCGTGGCGTGTTCGGCTTCGGGCGCCGGCGCCAGGAAGTAGTAACCGACGAGAAAAGCCGCGGCAACAAGCAGGGCCGCTGCGGCAGGCAGAAGCAGTCTGATGGTACGTGAATCGGGCATGGATGCTCGCGCAGGGCTGTCATGGGAACGGGTTGCCGGTATGATACGGCCCCTGCGAGGCCGAATCCAGAGACGCACCTGCTGTGAACACCGGATTACCCGAAGCTGACCGTGTTGCCGACGAATTACGCACCCTTGCCGATTGTGTGCGCTGGGGCGCGAGCCGTTTCAACGAGGCGGGGCTGCATTTCGGTCATGGCACCGATAACGCCTTCGACGAA
>SLLK01000038.1 GCA_007134115.1 Gammaproteobacteria bacterium
AATACGTGCCCTTTCTCCAGACCGATGTCGCGATTAACCCGGGTAACTCGGGCGGCCCCCTGTTCAACCTTGACGGTGAAGTGGTGGGGGTGAACTCGCAGATATTCAGCCGTACCGGCGGATTCATGGGGGTGTCATTCGCCATTCCTGCGGATGTGGCCATGAATGTCGTGCGTCAGTTGCGCGAGAACGGCAAGGTGCGCCGCGGCTGGCTGGGCGTACTGATGCAGGATGTAGACCTGGACTGGGCAGCGGCTGCCGGGCTGGACCGTCCGCAGGGCGCACTGGTCACCCGTGTGCTGGCGGACAGCCCGGCGGCTGGCGGTGGCCTGCGGCCCGGTGATGTGATTACGGCGGTGGATGGTCGCGACGTGTTTGATTCCGGCAGTCTGCCGCCGTTGATTGGTGCGGCGCCGCTGGATCGTGACGTGGATATACGCGTGCATCGTGACGGCGCCCGCCTGGCGCTTGCGGTGCGGCTGGTCGAGCTGCCCGGCGAAGAAACCGTGCAGGTACGGTTGCAGGACGACGCCGATGTGCGTGTATGGGGCATGCGTCTGGGTGATCTCAGCACCCTGCAGCGGCGTGCTCTGGGAGATGGCGCCCGCGGCGTACAGATCCGCGAGCTTGAGTCGGGCCCGGCACAGTCAGAGGGGCTGCTTGATGGCGATGTGATTGTCGCGGTGGCCGGGCAGCCCGCCCGGCTGGCAGCGCGTCTGGCGAGTGAGCTGCGCGCTCTGGAAGCGGGCGACACTGTATCCATCGAACTGGTGCGAGCCGGCGCGTTCATGGACCTGGAAATCACGGCGCCCGATGAGTAACTCCGGACTGGTGATCTACGGCAGGCAACGCTGCCATCTGTGCGAGGAAATGTACGAAGACCTCCAGCCCTTCCTGCGCGGCTACTCCGTGCCACTGGAGGAAGTGGACGTGGATACGGATGAGCGATTACGGGCGCGTTTCGGCCTGCGCGTGCCGGTGCTGGTTGCGGATGGCGAGGAACTTTGTCATGGCCGGCTTGATGTGTCGGCAGTGACCGCCTGGCTTCAGGCACTGGATTCCGGGTAGCACAAACGCCCATAATGGCGCTTTCCGGTGTCGGCGTATTGTCTGCATGAGGCAGTCGGCCACCAATAAATCGTATACTCCCGCCTTCGCCCACTGCGCGGCACGTTTTGCAGTCGTGCCTGCGCGGCATTGTCCGAGCTGCGTGTGGCGCTGGCGACCACCGCCACAGGGGCTGTGCTACCGGGATACTGGCCAACGGGAACCCAATGCAACACATCCGTAACTTCTCCATCATTGCGCACATTGACCACGGCAAATCGACCATCGCCGACCGCTTTATCCAGATATGCGGGGGGCTGAGCGAGCGCGATATGTCCGAGCAGGTGCTCGACTCCATGGATCTGGAGCGCGAACGCGGGATTACCATCAAGGCACAGGCGGTGACCCTCGATTACCAGGCCCGTGATGGCAATACCTACAAACTGAATTTCATCGATACGCCCGGCCACGTGGACTTCTCATATGAGGTGTCGCGCTCCCTGGCCGCCTGCGAGGGTGCGTTGCTGGTGGTGGATGCGGCGCAGGGCGTGGAAGCGCAGAGCGTGGCCAATTGCTATACGGCCATTGACCAGGGGCTGGAAGTGGTTCCGGTGCTCAACAAGATTGACCTGCCCTCGGCGGAGCCCGACCGGGTCTGTCGCGAGATCGAGGATATCATCGGCGTGGAGGCGCATGACGCCTTGCGGGTGAGCGCAAAGACCGGCGAGGGCATGACCGACCTGCTCGAGGCGCTGGTCAAGCGCGTGCCGCCGCCGGTGGGTGATCCCGATGCCCCGCTGCAGGCACTGATTATCGATTCATGGTTCGACAACTACGTGGGCGTGGTATCGCTGGTGCGCATTATGCAGGGCAGCCTGGCGCGCGGCGACAAGATCAAGGTGATGGCGCCGGGGCGCGTGTGGCAGGTGGACAAGGTCGGTATCTTCAAGCCCCGGGCCTATGAAACCGATCGATTGAATACCGGTGATGTGGGCTATGTGATGGCCGGCATCAAGGACATCGACGGCGCTCCGGTGGGCGACACAATGACCCACTCCGACCGACCGTGCGCCGAGCGGCTGCCCGGCTTCAAGCAGGTCCAGCCGCGTGTGTTTGCCGGCCTTTTCCCGGTCAGTGCCGATGACTACGGGGATTTGCGTGACGCCCTGGATCGCCTGCGGCTCAATGACTCCTCGCTGAGTTATGAGCCGGAGAACTCCACCGCACTGGGATTCGGTTTCCGTTGCGGCTTTCTCGGCATGCTGCACATGGAGATTGTGCAGGAACGCCTGGAGCGCGAATACGATATCGACCTGATTACCACCGCGCCCACCGTGATCTATGAAGTTCTTACGCGTGCCGACGAGGTGGTCACTGTCGACAATCCGTCGCATCTGCCGCCGGTGGGCGAGATTGAGGAAATCCGTGAGCCCATCATCGCCGCCAGCATTCTGGTGCCGCAGGAGCACGTCGGCGCGGTGATCACCCTGTGTGAAGAACGCCGCGGACAGCAGCAGCGTATGCATTACACCGGCAGTCAGGTTCAGATCGTCTACGAGCTGCCGCTGAGCGAAGTGGTGCTGGATTTCTTTGATCGACTCAAGTCCGCCAGCCGCGGCTTTGCGTCGTTTGACTATGAGTTTCTGCGTTTTGAGGCCGCCAACCTGGTCAAGCTCGATGTGCTGATCAACGGTGACCGCGTGGATGCGCTGTCCATCATTGTGCATCGTGATAACGCCTACTACAGGGGGCGCCAGCTGGTCGAGAAAATGAAAGAGCTGATTCCGCGGCAGATGTTTGATGTGGCGATCCAGGCGGCGGTGGGTGCCCAGATTATCTCGCGCAATACGGTCAAGGCGCTGCGCAAGAATGTGACCGCCAAGTGCTATGGTGGTGATATCACGCGCAAGCGCAAGTTGCTGGAAAAACAGAAGGCCGGCAAGCGTCGTATGAAGCAGGTCGGCTCGGTGGAAATTCCCCAGGAGGCTTTCCTGGCTGTGCTCGATGTGAGCAAGAAGGAATAAGGCGGATCGTGTCCCTTTGCCGGGGCGCCATCCTGACAGGCGTCCCGTATTGCGCAGGGGCCGTTATCAAGGGAACACAGCATGTTCGACTTTGCCCTTTTACTGGTGATTCTCACGCTGGCCACCGGCGTCGTGTGGGCGATTGATCGCTGGGTGTGGGCGCCACAGCGCGAAGCACTCGGTGGCGACGAGGAAGTGCCGGGCTGGATCGATTTCTGCCGCAGCTTCTTCCCCATCATCCTGGTGGTGCTGGTATTGCGCTCGTTCGTGGTAGAGCCCTTCAGAATTCCCTCATCCTCGATGATGCCCACGCTGTATACCGGCGATTTCATTCTGGTCAGCAAGTTCAGCTACGGGTTGCGGCTGCCGGTGACCAACACCCGCATCCTGTCGCTGGGTGACCCCGAGCGTGGTGATGTGATGGTTTTCCGGTATCCGGAGAATCCGGCCATGGATTTCATCAAGCGCGT
>SLLK01000027.1 GCA_007134115.1 Gammaproteobacteria bacterium
GCCGGGAACCGCCAGAAAGTGGCTTCCCGGCGCGGCGACGGCTTGACGGCTCCGGCCTGAAAAGTCGGCCACACTTTGCCTTGCCCGGTCCTGAGTGCTAAAACAGCGGTATATAACCAGTGTGGCCGCAAGCGGCCGGGAGGGCGCAAAATGAAACTTGCCGATATCCTCGACCAGAAGGGTTGGGGGTCAGTCACCACGGATGAATCGGTATCCGTCGACGTGGCCGTCAAGATCATGTGTGACAACCATGTCGGCGCGGCGGTCGTGCTCTCCGCCGACAGCAAGATCGCCGGCATCGTGACCGAGCGGGATATCCTGCGCCAGTTTGCCGCACGAGGAGCAGCGCTGGGCGAGCTTGAGGTGCGCAACGTCATGTCGCGCAACATCGATACTGCGGACCCCGCGACGAGCGCCGATGAAGCCCTGGAACGCATGACGGCAGGTCGCTTCCGGCATTTGCCCGTGGTCCGTGATGGCAGCCTGGTGGGCGTTGTATCCATCGGCGATCTGGTCAAGTCCATGCTGCACGAAAAAGAACGCGAAGCGGAGTCGTTGCGCGAGTACATCACGCACTGAACGCCGACCGGCCTGATGGCTACGCACATGCCGGGTCGCGTGCAGCGTGCCCGCGACATTTGCGACAAGTAGAACGCCAGGGTGGCTTTGACTGATTCGCAGGGAACGCCCCACGAAACAGGACGAACGCGGTGCAATAGCGCACGTCCTGTCAGAGAGTTGCCCTGATGAGTCAACATGCCTCCGTCATCACCCCGCGGCCCGCCGCCACCCTCGTCCTGCTCCGCGACGGGCGGCAAGGTCCCGAGGTGTTTATGTTGCGGCGCAACACCCGCTCCACCTTTGTCGGTGGCGCCCACGTCTTCCCCGGCGGCGGCGTGGACGAGGCCGACCGCCACCCGGACGTACTCGCACTGTGTCACGCTTTTGACGACCAGACGGCCAGCGCCCGGCTGGGCATGAGCGATGGCGGCCTGGCTTACTGGGTGGCGGCAATACGGGAATGCTTCGAGGAAGCCGGCGTGCTGCTGGCCTGCGACAACCGGGGCGAGTATCTGCAGGACTTGCCGCCAAGGCTGCATGAACGTCTCGACGATTACCGCTCGCGGGTGATGGCCGGGGAACTCGCACTGGCCTCACTGTGCCACCAGGAGCAACTGGGGCTGGCCACCAGCCAGATGCATTACTTCAGCCACTGGATCACGCCCGAAGGCCTGCCGCGTCGCTACGACACCCGCTTTTTTCTGGCCGCGGCGCCGGCCGGCCAGGAAGGCAGCGCATGCCAGCAAGAAACAGTGGACCAGTGCTGGTTGCGCCCCGCCGAGGCCCTGGACCAGTGGCGCCGGCAGCATATCGATCTGGTCTTCCCCACCGTCAAGACGCTGGAGGAGCTGGCCAGTTTCGACACCACCGATGCAGCGCTGACCACTATAGGGAAGCGGGCCAGCGTGGACGCCGTTCAGCCCCGCATCAGGCAGCATATGGGCGGCACCCGCGTGCTGTTGCCTGGCGAACCGGGTTACGACGACTGACAACCGGTGGGTCGCACTGTATTTGCTGATAAACTCCTAGTGAGTCGCATGGTTAACACGACAACGGGCATGCAGCCCGTGGGTCATATAGAGGGCGGAACCCGCGTACGCCGGTGACATCCACGTGAGATGGTCCGGCACGGTTCCGAATGAACAACGGCGCGCCAGACGCCACAACCGGATTCGCCGGAGAGCCAACGTGTCCAGTATTTACATCAGCGGTAGCGGACTATTCACACCCGACCAGTCAATATCCAACGAGGAACTGGTCGCCTCGTTCAACGCCTGGTCGCAGGAACACAATGAGCGGTACCAGGCCGAGATCGAGGCCGGCGAGCGCGAACCGGCGCCCACGTCGAGCGTGGAGTTCATCGTCAAGGCCTCCGGCATTCGCAGTCGACACGTCATGAACAAGGACGGCATTCTCGATATCTCACGGATGCGCCCACGGCTGCCCGCCCGCAGTCAGGAAGAGCAGTCCATACAGTGCGAAATGTCGGTGGCCGCGGCCAAACAGGCCATGCAGCGGGCGGGCAAATCGCCGCAAGACATCGACGCAGTGATCATCGCCTGTTCCAACCTGCAACGCCCGTATCCGGCGGTAGCGGTTGAAGTGCAGCAGGCACTGGGCATTGACGGCTGGGCCTTCGACATGAACGTGGCCTGCTCCTCGGCCACCTTCGGTTTGCAGGTGGCCGCAGACACGCTGGCGCGGCAGAACGCCCGGGCAGTGCTCGTCATCAGCCCGGAGATATGCACCGGCCACATGAATTTCCGTGATCGCGACAGCCATTTCATTTTCGGTGACGCATGTACCGCACTGGTCGTGGAAAGCGGCGACAGCCTCAACACCGACAGCGCCTTTGAAATTCTGGGCACCCGGTTGCTGACGAAGTTTTCCAGCAATATCCGCAACGACTTCGGTTTCCTCAATCGCAGCGAAGAGCCCGCCAAGGACATTTCGCAGCGTCTCTTTCGGCAACAGGGGCGAAAGGTGTTCAAGGACGTCGTGCCGATGGTCAATGAGCTGATCCTGACCCACCTGGCCGATCTTCAGCTCAAGACCGGCGATCTCAAGCGTCTGTGGCTGCACCAGGCGAACCTCAACATGAACCAGCTCATTGCCAAACGGGTGCTGGGTCGCGAGCCGTCGGCGGAAGATGCACCGGTGATCCTCGACAGTTACGCCAACACCAGCTCGGCAGGTTCAATTATTGCCTTTCACCAGCACCACGACGACTTTGCCGCCGGCGAACTCGGCGTCATCTGCTCGTTCGGTGCCGGCTATTCCGCCGGCAGCGTAGTCGTGCGGCGGCAGGAATGGTAATTGGCAAACGGCGACTGGCACACTTTCCGGGACATTGACACCGCCCTCGGCGCAGCCAAGGGCACGGCCTTCCGGGCCTTCAAGCAACTCCGCCCGGAACTTGTCGAGGGGCGCGACTTCAGCGTGCTGCGCGCCGACACACACGGGCGACGCATTGAATCATTGCGTCGCAACGGTCGCATCTATGCGTCCAGCGTCAACGTTGTACTGCTCTCTGCATCCACCCGCACACTGATCGAACAAAACCTTCCTGGTCGTGCCTGAGCCTGACCCCCAACCACGTACCCTGTTGCCATGAATCACGAACTGATCGACATCGGTGCCAATCTGACCGCAAAACCATTCGAGCGCGACCGCGAGGCCGTCATCGACCGCGCTGTGGCCGCGGGCGTCACCACCATGATCGTGACCGGCACCGACCGCGAGGCCAATCGCGCCGCCCTTGATCTGGCACGCACGCGTCCCGGCACGCTCCATGCCACCGCTGGCGTTCACCCGCACCATGCAGAGGATCATGACGCGCGTGATATACAAGCCATTGCGACATTGGCGCGGGAGCCCGAGGTACGGGCGATCGGCGAGACCGGCCTGGACTACTTTCGCGACCTGGCCCCGCGGCCGGCGCAACGGCGCATGTTCGAACAGCACCTGGAGC
>SLLK01000294.1 GCA_007134115.1 Gammaproteobacteria bacterium
ATTCGTCACGTCTCAGCGGGCCCTGTCGCGTCCAGCTTGTGCGCAGGGAAGGCTGGTGCACAGCAACGCCGCAGATGGGCGCGACAGGGCCCGCCCTGCGGGGCTTTGCCAGAAAGTCAGCCTCGGCGTTGCGACTTTTCACCGTATCCGGATACGCTTTCAAAGTCGCGCCTTGATGCTGATTTTCTGGCAAAGCCTGAGGCGCGACGAATAGATCAGCGTTTCCATAAAGGACGGATGGCCGGGTGTTGGACCCGCCAGCGTCCGCCACCGGGGGGTACATCACATGATTAGAACTCTGGCTCTGGCGCTCGGCGCGCTGGCGTGTGTTTCCATGGTGATCCTGGGCATTCTGATCATGTGGCCGGTGCCGGCGCCTGATCCGGAGCGCAGTTTCGATTTCACCCGGGTGGAGATGCCGCCCGAAGCGCGACCTGATACCACTTTTGAGGCCCGCGACGGGGCCGCCTTGCCGTTGCGAGTGTATGCTGCCGGTGGCGCGGATACCGCAGTGATTGTGCTGCATGGCTCCGCCGGCTATGGCGATTATCTGCACCCCCTGGCGGCTCATCTCAGCGACAACGATATGGCCCATGTGTATGTGCCCGACCTGCGCGGCCACGGCGACGACCCGTCACGGCGGGGCGATATCGCCTACTTTGACCAGCTCGCCGATGATGTGGCGGATCTGGTTGCCCGGGTGCGCGCCGACGTGCCCGGGGCGCGGGTGGTGCTCGCCGGCCATTCCGCTGGCGGCGGGCTGGCCTTGCGGGTTGCCGGTGGTGAATACGCGGAGCAGGTGGACGCCCTGCTGTTGATTGCGCCTTACCTGGGCCACGACGCCCCCACCGCCATTGGCGACGCCGGCGGCTGGGCCCATCCGCGGCTGCCGCGCATGGTGGCTTTGCAGGTACTCAACAACTTTGGTATTCGCCTGTTGAACGGCCTTGAAGTGATCAGTTTCAACCTGCCGGAAGCGTACCGTACGGGCCGCGAAACGCTGGGCTATTCATGGCGCATGGTGCACGGTTTCGCGCCGCGTGATTATGTCTCCGATCTGCAAGGCGTCAATGTGCCTTTGCTGGTGGCGGTGGGTGAGCGCGATGAGGCCTTTATCGCCGAGCGTTTCGCCCCGGTGATCGGCGAGTATGCGCCCCACGGTGACGTGGTGGTGTTGCCGGCCATTGCGCACATGGATGTGGTCGCCGACAGGCTGGCGCTGGACCTGTTCGCGCAATGGGTGGTCGGACTGGACGACGAGCGCAGCCGATGATCTGTGGCGCCTCACGTCCGGGATCAGCCCGATCTCACGCAACCCGGAGTCCAGGGCATGAATAACGCCATGCGATCCGTGGCCGTCACGCTGGCCGTGCTGGCGGTCGCAGCCTGCTCTCAGCCCGATGAGTCGCAGCCGCCACGCACGCCTGCGCAGGTGCCCGCCTGGCTTGATGCCGGGGGTAACCCGGTGTTTGACGATGCCGGGCCGCGCTGGCGCGACATGGTGTATGCCAAGCACGGGGTGTTCGCCGTGGCCGGTGCTTCGCGCGACAGCGAGCTGGCGCATGCCGATTACAGACCGGCGCTCGCCGGCGAGCCGCGGGCGCAGCGGGCGCGGCTGTGGCTTGAGCTGGTGCAGGCGGCCGGCGAGTATCAACGGGCACCCGGCGTGCTGGCCCCGCACCTCACCGCCCGCGACGGACACTGGCGCCCCGCCGGGGCGCCGCGGCTGGAGGATTATGCCGCCGGTGTGTATGCCTACCATATGCACCATCGCGCCGGACGCTGGGCCGACCAGGGCCTGGACGACACGTTGACGTACTACCCTGTTGCATACTTCAGCGCCCTGACCCGCCACGTGCTGGATCACCATTACGCCGACGGCCGCTTTTATGCTGACACCGCCCATCAGCACCATGATGCCGCCAGCATGGCGTGGGGGCTGTCTGCTGCGCACGCCCTGTTCTATGCCTGGTACAGACACCACAAGGAAGAAGGGGCCGACGATATGGGCCGGGTCAGCGAGCAGCGGCTGCGCGCCTGGCTGGGCTATGACCCCGACGATCTGCTGGTCGTGGCGCGGGAGACGGCCGCGGTGCTGGATGCGGCATGGAGCGATCAGGCGGGGGTGTATGTGCTCGAAGACAGCGCCTGGGAGCTGGACGCGCTGGGTGCCCTGCTGCGCGGCAAGAAGGCGCTGTGGGAACACCTGCATGTGTTTGGTGATGACGAGGACGCGCAGACGGCCGATGTGCTGGCCGCCCGTGCATTGAGCATCGTGCGCGGCGTGGCGGACACGGCGCGGCCCTGGGGTTTGCCGGCCACACTGCACTTCAGTGACGCGGGTGTGCGCGCCGCGGGGGACGAAATCGACCTGGCCAGCCACTGGTCCTTCGTTGCCGATCTGGTGGCCGGTCACGCCCTGCTGCGTGAGCGTGAGGGCGCGCAGTTGCTGAGCCGGGATGAGAGCGAACCGCTGGTGTGGCTCGGTGGGTTTATCGATGCCCAGCTCGCCACCTCGGATTTTCACATCCACGATGGTGTGATGGTCTCGGCCCTGGACGCGGACAATGGCGCGGTGACCGACGCGCGTGTGCGCGCCGAGGTGCTGGGCGCGTTTCTCGTCGCTGCCCTGGAAGGCTACGGCGCAGGCACCGCCTTTGCCCGCGCGGCGGACTGGGATCCACTGGATGAGGCGGCGCAGGCGCGTTCGCGCGCACTCTACGATGCCGTCATGGGTCAGTCCGCGGTGCTTGAGCAGCGGTTTCTGGACAGGCGCCTGGATGACGAATAGATCAACGTTGACTTGTTCAGGTTTTGCAAGCGTTGGGGCGTGGGTCTTCAGGAGCGCGCCAAGGTAACGCCTGCGGGGCCTGAGGGCGTTGGCAAAGTTGCATCAAAGCCGTTGCAATGCTCCAATTCCCCGGTGATGTCACCGGTGCCGCGCCGGCGTGCCGGTGGCCCTTGTCCGCAACACGGGTGTTTACCACTTTTCGAGGAGTCCTGATGTCCCGGGAACAACGTTCCATCCGGTCCCGCCCGGCGCGCGCCAGCGGCCTTGTTTCACCGACAGTGCTGGCACTGGTACTGGCGCTTGGCAGCAGCCAGGCGCAGGCGGCGTGCGAGCCCGCTTCCATCGATATCGAAGACGGCGACGAGGTCATTTGCACCGGCACGGACAATGACGGTGTCGAAGCGGTGGCGAATGACGTGACTGTGCGGGTGGGTACCACAGGGGACCCGGAGGCGCTAATTTACGTGAGCGGCGGACCGGCCATAGACGGCGAGGGCCGCAACTGGTTCGTCGATGTGCGTGGCGAGGTGCAAAGTAACCAAACGGCGGTACGCCTGCACAGCGAGCGGGACGACCCCGAAGACCCGGCGGCCGGACCGGTGCTGGTTGTGCGCGAGAACGATCCGGATGCCGATCCCGCGCAAGTGCCCGGTGTGATCCGGAGCACCGGCACTGACGCCGCTGATCATGCGGTGCACCTGAGCGGCGACCGCGCCGGTGTGGACA